>JABMQG010000460.1 GCA_013203365.1 Planctomycetota bacterium
CCGCGACGTCGGCGAGCCGGGCCTGGCGGGATGGACGATCTACATCGACTCCAACACCAACGGCCTTTTCGACTCCGGCGAGCTTTCCACAGTCACCGACGGGGCCAACGGCGCGTACATGTTCAACAACCTGCCGTCTGGCATATATGTTGTCCGCGAGGTGTTGCAGCAAGGATGGATCCAGTCGTATCCAAATTCCGGGCAACATTCGGTCACCTTGACAAGCGGCACTTCCTACCTCTCAGCCAACTTCGCAAATTACCAGTACGCCGAGATCCGCGGCCTGGTGTTCCACGATCTGGACGCCGATGGCAATCAAAGGCCGGAAGAGCCCGGCCTGGGCGGCTGGACAGTCTCGGCCTTCAGAGACGACAACCTCAACGGCCTCCGCGATGATCCGAACGAGGTGCTGATCCAGGTGCTAACCGAGTACGATATTCCCGCCACGACCGGCGTCAACGAGGCGGGAAGGTACACCTTCACGCAGCTGGAACCGGGAACCTACGTCGTCTCTCTCGTGCCGTCGGCCGGCTGGATTCAGTCCGTGCCGGATCCCAACCGCAACGGCAGTTACAGTTTCAGCATCTTTGCCGGCGGAGTATCCACGAACAAGATCTTCGGTGCATACAAGCCGGTCGAAGTCAGCGGGTACGTGTTTGCCGACCCCGATGGCGACGGCCAGACCAGCCCGTTGGAAGCCAACGATCCTCTGCCCGGGTGGTTTGTCTATCTGGATCAGGATGGCGACGGGCAGATGGACCCCGGCGAGACGCGGGCGGAAACCAACAATCAAGGCAACTACATCTTCACCGGCTTAAAGCCCAGCCCCTATACCGTCGCTCTTGCCATACCGGCAGGCTGGGTCCAAACCGCGCCGGATTCGGCCACGTATCAACTGGTACTGAAAAGCAACGATCCGCCGGTAGTCCAACGTAATTTCCTCGCCTTCAAACTTGGCAAGATTAACGGTTACGTCTGGGAAGACGCCGACGGCGACCGCCTCTGGGATCCGGGCGAGCCGGCCCTGGCAGACTGGACGGTCGAAGCCTTCGAAGACCTCAACGGAAATGGCAAATTTGACCCGGCGACGGAAACCCAACTCACCGCCGTCACCGACGCCAAAGGCGCCTATGCCTTCACCGGCCTGCTGCACGGGACCTACGTTGTCTCCGAGGTACTGAAGGATGGATGGGTGTCCTCCCCGCCGATCGGCGTGACCTACACCGTCGTAATCTTCAGCGGCTACGACGTCACCGCCCGGAACTTCGGCAACTTCCGGCCGGGTGAGATAACCGGCATCAAATGGCTGGACGAGAATGCAGACGCCCTGCTAGACGAAGCCGAAGTGGGCCTGGCCGGCTGGACGATTACTGCCACCAACACTGCCACGGGCGGCGTCATAAGCGCCGTGACGTGGGAAGATGATCCAGACACCGTCGATGTCGACGAAACCGGCTGGTACGCCCTGACAGGCCTGGTGCCCGGCGAATACGTCGTCGCCGAAACCGCGCAAGCCGGCTGGGTGCAAACGGTGCCTGCCGAGACGATATACATGGTCGTAATCGTCAGCGGGCAAGTCGCAACCGGCTACGACTTCGGCAACATCGGCACCGGGACCGTCAGCGGCGCCTTATGGAACGACGTGGCAGATCTCGGTTTATGGGACGCGGATGAACTGCCCATGGCTGGGCGGACCGTAAAAATATTCAAGGACTATAACGCCGACGGCATCCTGTCCGGGGTCGAAGAAATGGCATCCCTGCGACAAACGGTCACCGACGAGAACGGCCGGTACGAGTTTGCCGACCTGGCGTTCGGCGACTACGCCATCTTCCAGGATATCCCCGCAGGCTACGTGCAAACGTACCCGACGGATACTCCCAATTACGCGATCCAAATTGGACACGCGACCGTCCTGGAAGACCTGGACTTCGGCAGTGCCCAAGGCGGTGTGATCGAAGGGAACAAGTGGGAAGACCTCAATGCCGACGGAATCTGGGACCAAGCCGAGCCGCCTCTGCAAGGCTGGGCCATAACAGCCTTCCGAGACCTGGATGAAGACGGCCTGTTCGATCAGGATATCGAGACGCTGCTCGAGACCGTAACAATAGAAAACGGCTCCTACCAGTTCTCCGCGCTGCTGCCGGGGTCCTACGTCGTCGCCGAGATAATGCCGGCCGTGGGCAACTGGCAGTACTCATCGCCTCCCGACGGAAAGCAAACCGTCGCCGTGGAAATCGCTCAAACCGTGCAGGCCGACTTCGGTAACTATCGGCTGGGTGCGATCAGCGGACAGGTGTGGAACGACGGAGACTTCGACGGCCAGGTCGGCCAATCCGAAGAGGGCCTGGAAGGCTGGACGGTCACGGCACAGAAAGTCGGCGACGAATCGAATGAGGTTACCAGCTCCTCGACCGACGTGCCAATCGAGATCCCCGACGAAGACTTTGTCGAATCCACACTCACCGTCACCGGCCTGAGCGGCCTCATCACTGACGTCAACGTTACACTGGACATCACGCACACAGAGGTCTCGGACCTGAGCATCTGGCTGGTCAGCCCGTCTGGTACGGAGGTCTGGCTGGTCAACGAGTTGCCGAACGCAGGCGAGAACTTCACGGGCACGACCTTCGACGACCAAGCCGATATGTGGATCGGCGACGGTGTAGCCCCCTACACCGGTGCGTACAGGCCATATGACGCATTGGCGTCGTTCGACTTAGAAGACCCCAACGGCCTCTGGACGCTGGTGATCGAGGACTACTACGGAGGTGGCGTCGGAACCCTCAACAGTTGGTCGATCTCCTTCACCACTGGTGAATTGTATGAGATTATCAGCCCCTCGACCGACGTGCCAGTCGGGATACCCGACGAAGACTTTGTTGAATCCACACTCACCGTCACCGGCCTGAGCGGCCATATCATTGACGCCAACGTTACACTGGATGTCACTCACACCGAGGTCTCGGACCTGAGCATCTGGCTGGTCAGCCCGTCAGGTACGGAGGTCCGGCTGGTCGACGGTGTGCCGAACGGAGGCGAAAACTTCACGGGCACAACCTTCGACGACGAAGCCGATATGTGGATCGACGACGGTGTGGCCCCCTACACCGGTGCGTACATGCCCTATGCCGACGAACTGGCGTTGTTCGACGGTGAAGACCCCAACGGCCTATGGACGCTGGTAATCGTGGACTGGTATGGAGGCGACGTCGGAACCCTCAACAGTTGGTCGATCTCCTTCACCATTATCGCCGAGGACGGCGGGGTGCCGACGACGTGGACCACCGTCACCGACGAGAACGGGCAGTACGGGTTCGCAGACCTCCAGCCCGGCGAGTACGTTATCACCGTCGAGTCCCGCGATGGGTGGCGACATACACAGCCCGACGATGCGACGCAAGACGTCACGATCATAAGCGGCTATGAGCCGAACGACGTCAACTTCGGCATTACAACCGGCGCCATGGTCCAGGGCACTGTCTGGTACGACGCCAATCGCGACGGCGTAAAAGACGTCGATGAGGAATTCCTCCCCGATCAGACCGCGTACATCGACCTGAACGGCGATGGTCTACTCGATGGCAATGAACCTTCCGGCGTCTCCGACGTCGATGGGCTGTACGCCATCGTGGCCTTGCCACCCGGGACGTACACCGTCCGACTGGCCCCGGCCGATGGGTGGTCGCAGACGTTCCCGGCCGACAACGGCGGGTATGCCATCGATCTCGGCATCGCGCAGCTCGAGCCGAATCTGGATTTCGGTGCTCAGGCCCTGCCAGTGCCTGATGAGGCGAGCTTTGAAATCAACGAGGATCAGACCCTAAACGGTGAATTGACGGCCAGCGACCCGGAGGACAACGAGCTGACCTTCACCGTGGAGCAAACCCCGGCCAACGGCGAGCTGCTGCTCGAAAGCGGCGGCGCGTTCACCTACACGCCTAACGAAAACTTCAATGGCACAGACACCTTCACCTACGCCGTCAGCGACGGGTCCGGAAAGACAGTTGCCACGGCTACCATTACGGTCAATCCAGTCAACGACTTGCCGGTGATCGTGCTGCCCGAAGAGCCGGTGGCCGTCAACGAAGACGAACAAGCCATCATCCCGGTCGTCGTCTCCGACGTGGAAACTCAGGCGGAGAATCTGATCTACACGATCACCTTCGGGCCGTTGCATGGCACACTCACGGTGGGCGAAGACAACGCCCTGACGTACCAGCCAGACGCTGACTTCAGCGGCGAAGACAGCTTCGCATTCACCGTAACCGACACCGGCGACCCGGCCGGCGACAAGGCCGTCAGCCCGCCGCTGACCACCGATGAGAAGGTTGTTCGCATCGACGTCAATCCGATCAATGATCGGCCGGTTGCCTACGGGCAGGACCTCGAGATCTTCTACGAGGGCGTGCCGTACGAAATACAGCTCGAAGAAGGTACCGACGTCGAGACACCGGCCGGCCAACTTATCTACCAGCTCGTTCCAGGCTCCGGCCCGGCCCACGGCGTAGTGGTGATCGACCCCGCCACCGGGGTGGCAACCTACACTGCCCATCCAAACTACCGCGGCGGCGATACCGATTCGTTCAGCTTCGTCGTTCTCGATACCGGCCAGCCGGTGGGCGTGGACGTGCAGACCAGCCAGCCGGTAAAGGTGAATATATACATCCCATCCTTCACCTACTTCGACGCTAAGCGACCCGCATTGCGAGAGATGTTCCCCGGCAGCAAGCTTATCCTGAAGGTCTCGATGTCAGGGCCAGGAACCGCAATGGCCTTCTTCGACGACGTC
The DNA here is from genome assembly GCA_013203365.1 of Planctomycetota bacterium. Classification (GTDB taxonomy): domain Bacteria; phylum Planctomycetota; class Phycisphaerae; order SM23-33; family FEN-1343; genus JABMQG01. Next base: position 4,793 of record JABMQG010000460.1, read on the forward strand.
GATCACAAGAACATCAGCCGAATCGTAATGCGTGGCACTACAAACAAAACCAGATTGACCATCTCCGGGGCCAGAAACTTCTATTCGACAGTCGAGGACATATTCGTCCACGGCTCGCTCAAGTCCATAAAGGCCACCAAGACAGACCTGACAGGCGACATCAGCGTGGACGGCTGGGTAGGCAGCATCGCCTTCGACGACGTCGAGGGCGACAACCAGCACACGCTGAGCATCGGCGGCGCCGGCAAGCCGGTGTCCATAACCTTCGACGACGTCAAGGAACTGGGCATCACTGCACCCGTGACGGCTATCAAGAAGCTCACCGTCACCCAGTGGCAGGACGACAACGGCGTGATCGATACGATCCAGGCCCTGTCGATCAGGTCACTTAAGGCCAAGAAGGCCAAGAAGCCCGACGCCGGCGACTTCGCCGCCAACCTCAAACTGACCGATGCAAGCCAGAAGCTGAC
>JABMQG010000042.1 GCA_013203365.1 Planctomycetota bacterium
GCTCGGAAGGATGAACGCCTACTGGCGTGCGGCCAACTATCTGTCGGTCGGGCAGATATACCTCTATGACAATCCCTTGCTGCGGCAGCCGCTGAAGCTCGAGCACGTCAAGCCGACGCTGTTGGGGCACTGGGGGACGACCCCTGGGCAGAACTTCATCTACGTGCACCTGAACCGGGTCATTACGAAGTATGACTTGAACATGATCTACATCTCCGGTCCCGGACACGGCGGCCCGGCGCTGGTGGCCAACACGTATCTCGAAGGCACCTACAGCGAGCTGTATCCGCAGATCACCCAGGACGAGGCCGGGCTCAAGAGACTGTTCGCACAGTTCTCCTTCCCCGGCGGGATTCCGAGCCATGTCTCGCCCGAGTGCCCGGGATCAATCCACGAGGGAGGGGAACTGGGGTATTCGCTCAGCCATGCTTTTGGGGCGGTGTTCGACAATCCGGATCTGGTCGTCGCTTGCGTGGTCGGCGATGGCGAAGCTGAAACAGGTCCGCTGGCCACGGCATGGCACTCCAACAAGTTCCTCAATCCGATCTCTGACGGGGCCGTGTTGCCAATCCTGCACCTTAACGGCTACAAGATTGCCAACCCAACCATTTTCGCCCGCATGAGCCACGAAGAATTGGACCAATTGCTCCGTGGCTATGGCTGGACACCCCACTTCGTGGAAGGTGATGAACCGGAGAACATGCACCAACTCATGGCTGCTGTTCTGGACGCGGCCATCGAGAACATCCGCCACATTCAACGCCACGCGCGGAACAACAACGACGCCACGCGACCACGCTGGCCGATGATCGTCCTCGCGTCGCCCAAGGGCTGGACCGGGCCGAAAGTGGTCGACGGGCTACAGATCGAGGGCACCTTCCGGTCGCACCAGGTGCCGCTGTCGGATCCGTCCAAGCATCCTGAGCATCTCAAGCTGCTGGAAGAATGGATGAGAAGTTACGGGCCGGAGGAGCTCTTTGACGAACACGGCCGTCTGATGCCCGGACTTGCTGAATTGGCGCCTACTGGCGACCGACGGATGGGCGCCAACCCTCACGCCAATGGCGGGCTGCTGCTGCGTGATCTCCGTATGCCCGACTTCCGCGACTACGCGGTGGATGTGCGTTCGCCCGGCGCCGTTCAGGCGGCCGATACGCACGTGCTGGGCGTGTTCCTGCGCGACGTGACCAAGCTCAATGAAGACCAGCGCAACTTCCGGATCTTCGGCCCTGACGAGACGCTCTCCAATCGCTTGAACGCGGTTTTCGAAGTGACCAACCGGCAGTGGGAAGCCCGAACGGCACGAAACGATGAGTTCCTCGCTCCTGACGGCCGGGTCATCGAGATGCTCAGCGAGCACCAGTGCGAGGGCTGGCTGGAGGGGTATCTGCTCACCGGCCGCCACGGGCTCTTCAACTGCTACGAGGCTTTTGTGCACATCATCGATTCGATGTTCAACCAGCACGCCAAGTGGCTGAAGATCACAAGGGGATTGGCGTGGCGCCGTGAGATTGCTTCGCTCAACTACTTGCTCGCCTCGCATGTCTGGCAACAGGCTCACAACGGGTTTACCCACCAGGATCCCGGCTTCATCGATCACGTGGTGAACAAGAAAGCCGCGATTGTGCGCGTGTACCTTCCGCCGGATGCCAACTGCCTGCTGTCTGTGTGGGACCATTGCCTGCGGAGCCGGGACTATGTCAATGTCGTGATCGCGGGCAAGTACCCAGCACCACAGTGGCTGACGATGGACGCTGCGGTCGAGCACTGCACACGGGGAATTGGCGTCTGGCAATGGGCCAGCAACGACCAGGACGCCGGGCCGGACGTCGTGATGGCCTGCTGCGGCGACGTACCGACGCTGGAAACGCTGGCCGCCGTCTCTATTCTGCGCGAACATCTGCCCGACTTGAAGGTCCGGGTGATCAACGTCGTCGACCTGATGAAGCTGCAGCCCAGCATGGAACACCCGCACGGCCTGAGCGATCGAGATTTCGACGCGCTCTTCACCAAAGACAAGCCGATCGTCTTCGCCTTCCACGGGTATCCCTGGCTGATCCACCGGCTGACGTACCGCCGGACCAACCACAGGAACCTGCACGTACGGGGCTACAAAGAAGAGGGCACGATCACGACGACCTTCGACATGGTCGTGCTGAACGATCTCGACCGCTTCCATCTCGTGGCCGACGTGATCGACCGCGTGCCCGGTTTGGCAGCCACAGCGGCCGACCTGAAACAGAATGTTCAGGACAAACTCGTGGAGCACAAGCAGTACATCAGGGAGCACGGCCAAGACATGCCGGAGATCCGGCATTGGAGGTGGACCGCGGCCGAGCCGTCGGGATCATAAGGTTGCCCTACCGAAAACTCTATCCGGGGCCGAACAAGAAGTGAAAGGCGTCGGAAGCTCCAATGCCAGGCACAGCAAACCGTTGCGCCGCCTCTCTTGATCCAGTCTTCCGCTAATCACGACGATGGATTCGTTTCCCCGCCTGGTGGCAAGGTTCTGCGGCATCAGATCTCGCAGATTTCTGCCGAAAAAAGCGTTACGCGCGTAACGTTTTGGCCGGTTCAACCGTCTAAACAATGGGTGTATGCAAACTAATAGGGCGAGGGAAGATAAGGGATCCCGCATCTTGCGGGCGACCCGAGAGGGCGGACGAGGGGCGCGTGCGGCTGGGCGTTTCTCGGGAGAAAGGGCCTTCTGGACAGCGGACTGCCAGCCAGAACTTGACAGTGAGGAGAGATGAAATGAGGGCAAAGTTTGGCGTTTCGTGCGTTGGACGATTGATGATTCTGGGTGTTGTTCTGGCTTCCACAGGTTGCGCGTACACGCAGAACCGCGGGCAGGACTTCACGGATATCTTCGACATCGGCTTTACAGTGTCGAAGAAGCCCCAGTTCTCGCTCTACGTCGGGCTCTTCAGCACCGTCAGTATCGGCTACTCGAATTTCGACGGCACGCTTCTGGGCATGGCCGACCGGAACTATGGCGTAATCGACGCGCGGCAGAACGCCGCCGGCCTCATTCTCTGGGGCGACGAACAGTTCGGATATGAAGGCTTCGATCCCGAGGATCCCGAGTCCCCCGCCTCGTGGGGCGTCGGCCCCATCGGCTGGTCTTCGGAGAACCCGACCCCGGCCCCGCAGGTCGTCAACTGTCCCAAGATGTTCCACTTCGGCTGGGTCGGCTTCACGGCCAACTGCAAGTGGGCCGAGATAGGCGATTTCCTGGTGGGCTGGACTACAGTGGACTACATGGGCGATGACGACGCCGGTGCCGCGACTGAGGATGAAGCGGCGCGACTGGACGCCCAATAGCGCGGCATTTTCCGATTCCATTTCGCTTGGAGCCAATCACGATGCCCGGGCCCGACAGCGGCATTTGCAGGACGTGCCGCAAGCTTGCTCCCGTCAGGCATGAGGTGCGGGACCGCACCGTTCACATGGTCACGGAATGCGCCGAGTGCGGCACGACCGAAGCGCTGGTCAGTTCCGACGCAACAACCTGGCAGCGCAGGCGAGAGACCGTCGACCGTGAGCCCGTCCCGGCCAGCCATGCCTGCCGCCTCAACTGCAACTAGTGCGGGCATCTGCACCACCCCCAAATAGTCTTTCTCAATGTGACCAACCGGTGCAACATGAACTGCCCCATCTGCATGGCCAACATCCCCGGAATGGGGTATGAGTTCCATCCGCCGCTCAGGTATTTTGAACGGGTTCTGGACGGCGTGGCGGAGATGGACCCGCAGCCGGTTGTGCATCTGTTCGGCGGCGAGCCGACCGTCCGTCAGGACATGTTTGAGATCGTGACGATGGCCCAGGCC
>JABMQG010000461.1 GCA_013203365.1 Planctomycetota bacterium
AAATCTTCGATGAGGAAAACCGTATCTACACCAAAGAGCCGCCGGCTCCTCCAATATCGTGTCCCGCTGCATTGCGGGACATGATGGAGCGGATGAAAAAGGTGGTGGAAGGCATCGGCTGGCTTGGCTACGGCCTGCCGCGTGAAAATATTATTGAGCCTCAACTTGGCTATGCCTTGCGGTATCTAGTCTGCAATCTTCAGCAGGGCCAAGGCTGTGCGCACGGACTAGTTGGCATATTCGAGATCGACAAGATCGAATCCGGAGGCTGAGCATTGATTGCCTTCGAGCAGATATACAAGACATATCCAGGGGGAACGGAGGCAGTGCGTAATCTGACCCTCGAAGTGGCCGAAGGTGAAACGCTCGTACTGCTGGGTACGAGCGGAAGCGGCAAGACCACGACCATGAAAATGGTCAACCGGCTTATTGAGCCAACGAGCGGGCGAATCCTGATTGATGGCCAAGACATTATGGATCAGGACCCGATCGAACTGCGGCGCCGAATCGGCTATGCGATCCAGCATATCGGACTTTTTCCCCACATGTCCGTGGCGGAAAACATCGCCGTCGTTCCAAAATTGCTGCAATGGTCCCAATCCCGAATTGACGAACGAATAAACCAATTGTTGAAAATGGTGGGACTGGAGCCGGATGAGTTCGGCGACAGGTTTCCATCGCAGTTGAGCGGCGGGCAGAAACAGCGCGTCGGCGTCGCCCGTGCCTTGGCCGCCGATCCGCCTATCGTCTTGATGGACGAACCCTTCGGCGCACTGGACCCGATCACGCGAGAACAGCTTCAGAACGAGTTCCTTGAGCTGGAATCGGTCATCCAGAAGACGATCATTTTCGTAACCCACGACGTTTTCGAGGCCGTCAAGATGGGTGACCGGATTGCACTGCTCGACGCAGGCGAACTCCAGCAACTGGCCTCGCCTCAGGAACTCGTCGAAAACCCAGCTAATAAGTTTGTAGATCAGTTCCTAGGCCAGCATCGATTCCAACTCTCGTTGCTGACGCAAACGGTTAGATCAATCAGTATCGAGGCCGTGCGACCGGGCGAGGAACCTCGATCCCGGCCTGCAGAATACGTTTCCTTGCGCACGTCGCTGGTCGAAGCATTGGATATATTCAAGAAAACAGGCAAGAGCATATTGCCGGTCTACAAGCAACGGAAATACATAGGCGATCTGTACAAGAAAGAACTTCTCCAGGTCATCACAAAGCTGCTGGGTGAGACCGATGAGGGGGGCGCCACATGATCGCCGCAGCCGGATTCTTCGCTGAGTACGGACGGGAAATGCTCCAGAGCACCCGTGAGCACCTGGTCCTGACGCTGATCGCCATGCTCATCTCCTGCGCCATCGCCATTCCGCTGGGAATCATGCTTGCCCGATGTCGCTCAAAGGTTCTTGTTAACGCCGCTATGGGCCTGGTGAACATCATCCAGCCGATCCCGTCGCTGGCGCTTGTCGCGATGACGGTGGTGCTCTTCTACTTGATCAACGAATTTCTTGGTGCCCGCGTTTTGCCTACTCTTGGAACCGTCCCTGCTTTGGTGGCTCTGGTTGCCTATGCCTTGCTGCCGATCCTGCGAAACACCTACACTGGGATCCGTCAGGTAGACCCTGCGGTGGTGGAAGTCGCCACGGGGATGGGCATGACGCGAAGGCAGATACTCTTCCATGTGCAGTTGCCCTTGGCCTTGCCGTTCATTATGGCTGGCGTTCGCATATCGACCGTCTGGACGATCGGTGTGGCGACGCTCGTTTCGTTGGTCGGAGCCGGCGGACTGGGGGACCTGATTTTTCGTGGCCTCAGCAATTACCGGATCAGTTTAATCTTGGCCGGCTCTGCCCCCGCCGCTGCATTGGCGTTGCTATTCGACTGGCTTATCGGCCGCCTGGAGAAATGGCTTGCGCCGAGCGGCTCGCAGCCGACTCAAGCACTTTAACTGCAATACAGGAGACCAGCTATGTCATTGAAAACAAAACTCACCATCCTCGTGACCTTGCTGGTGGTCCTTGTGGTCGTTCTTGTGGTAGCGAGTCTTCTCATGGGGCCACAAACTGGACGCCTGAAGGCCGGATTTACTGCCGAATTCATTGAAAGGCCTGATGGTTACAAGGGGCTGACACAGGGCTATGGCTTCCAGTTTGCCGCCGAGCCCAAGCAGATGGACCCCGGGTTGATGTACAAGGCCTGTGCCGATGGGGCCGTCGATGTAATCTGTGCCTTTGCGACCGACGGACGCATTGCCGCATATGACCTATTCACGCTGGAAGACGACAAGAGGTATTTCCCTCCCTACTACGCCGCTCCTCTTGTTCGTGCCGAAACCCTCGCGAAGTACTCAACACTGGAAGGGACACTGAACCGGCTGGCCGGAAAGCTCGACGA
>JABMQG010000462.1 GCA_013203365.1 Planctomycetota bacterium
CACCGAGGATCTCCCAGCGACCGTCTTCGGGCAGTGAGGCACACCCTGATGCTCCGGCGAGGAAAAGGAAAAAACTTGAAAGAGCGGCTGGCCGGTCTATAATCAAGGGTGTGGATGGTTTGTAGATGCGCAGCAGGTTCCCGTTGTGGGCGGCTGGTTATGGGTATATTCCGGATCGTGAGCCAGTTCCGGTCAGACATCTCGGCCCGCAAGGTCACGCAGTGGTGCGTCGTCGTGGCCTTGGCGATGGCAGCCATGGGTGCACTGGTGGCGGCGATCGGCCCCCTGCCAGCGGCCTCGGCGCAGCCGACACAGACCTCCGGCCAACCCACCGCCATGTTTGCCGTCGCCGGGCAAATCACACCAAAGACCTACGGCCTTTACCTGGTGGACCTGCAACGGGAAGCGATAGTCGTGTACGAATACGTCCCTTCCGATCGCCGACTCGAACTGCGTGCGGCGAGAACGGCAGTTTACGACCTGCAGCTGGAGTCGTACAATACACAGCCGCCTCCGGGAGAGATTGCCGAGATCGTGCGAAAGGCGAGGAGAATTTCGGACGAGGCGCAGGCCCCCGAGCCGAAATGAACGGACCTGCGGAAAAGAGTTGAGGACTATGGCAAAGATCTACTACACCGAAACCGAGGCGTCGGCCAAGCTGAACGTGAAGCTCGAGCAACTACTCTTGATGGTCCGTCAGGGCAAGCTGCACGCTTACGCAGACGGGACCAAAAAGATGTTCAAGGTCGCTGAGGTAGACAAGCTGATTGACGGCGAAAGCCAGCAAAGCGACATACAACTGACCCCGGCGGACTTGTCAGGGACGCATGATTCGATCTCGCTGGCCGACTCGGAAACCTCCGCCTCCACCTCCGGCAGTGCCAAGGGCGACACGGTTATCACGTCGGAAGGCATCAGCATCTTCGCCGAGGAAGACCTGGAGATCGAGCCGACCGACCCGATGGCCAAGACCCAAATCGCCCCAAGCCTGGACGACCAGATCAACCTGGAAGGCGCCAACACCGGCTCGGGCCTGCTGGACCTGACCCAGGAAAGCGACGACACCAGCCTTGGCGCCGAGGTGCTCGACCGCATCGACATGGAAAGCGGCGAGTCGCCCTCACCTTCGGCCGAGAGTGTGGCCGAGAGCATCGGGGCCGAACTAGAGTCGGCCCCGGCCATGGAAATGCCCGTCGTCACTGGGCCGGTCGATCCCGGTGCGGGGGCCTTCGCCGGTATTGCGGCCGCCGGCGCGATCCTGATGCTCTTGCTGTCAGCAGTGGGCATGGCCGTACTTACCGGTAAGAACCCGGCCTATCTGGAAACTGTGGGCCAGAACCTGTTAATCGTAGTTGGCGGGGCCGTCACGCTGGTTGTCGTGGCGGCCGTGGCGGGCCTGCTGATCGGCAAGAGGGCCCTAGGCGGCCAGGCCGATAGCCAGGGGTAACCAAGACAGCCCAGACAGCGCACGCCCCAGTAGGCGGCGAGGCCAGCCGAATTGGGGCCAATTGAAAGGACATTCTGCAATGAAAGCTCGACGTGCTTCCATTGGGTCACTGGTGGCATTGACAGGACTGGTTTTCTTCGGCGGGTGCGTCTCCGCTGATCGCTACAAAGACGCCGTCGCCGCCAACGATCGCGCCCAAACGCACCTGCAGGCAAACCAACAGCGGCTCCAGGCTGCCCTGGCCGAGCAGAACCGCCTTGCCCGCGAACTCGATGCCAGCGAGTCTATGGTCAACAATCTCACCCAGGCCAAGGCAGCCTGGGAGAACAAGTTCAACGAACTGATGGTAAAGTACATGGATTTGGTCCAGGCCGGTCCACCAACGATCCCGGATGTGGCTCTGCCGAAGGAATTGGACATGCCACTGCAGCAATGGGCCAGCGAGTACCCCAACGAGATCGAGTACGATCGTGCCCGCGGCATGGTCAAGTTTAAGACCGACCTGCTCTTCGCCAAGGGGAGCGACGAGATATCCAGCCAGGCCAAGGAGACGCTGGCTA
>JABMQG010000463.1 GCA_013203365.1 Planctomycetota bacterium
CCGCCGCCCACCGTCCCGCAGCCAACCAAGGCCACACCAACAGTCTCAACCGCCCTCATTTCAACAGCTCCTTTTGCGCATGTACGCGTGTTGGGTTCACCGGCTCCTTTTACCGTACCGCAGGTGAGGAAACAACCCACTGATTACGTATTGGCCCACCGACACGCCTCGTAGGCCCGCGAACCGGCAATCCAGTACCACACGATCAAGGCGACGCCGACAATCGTCCACATGAGCGTATAGGTTCGGTCGAAACCGGGGCCCGTATATCCTAGCTCACGAAGTGAGTAAGTTGCAATCAACGTGCCGCCGACCATAACGGCCCAGGGTATGGCCAGAGCCGAGAGGTAGCAGACCATCTTGAGCGCCCCACAGCCATCCAACTTATCGCCGCGGCGGCGTGCTAAGCCGGTTACGGTACTTGCGACTATAATGGAAAAGGCCGGCACGACGATCGCCCACAGCCCGCCAAGGAGCACACCGAGGCTCAGACCCTCAGAAATCGCGCGGGTAGAGAACTTCGGCCATCTACCGGCCGCCAACAGGGCGAAAATCACCGCGGATACGAGAGTGCTCGCCAACATGAACCGGCGTGCGCGGTTAAGCAACACTCTGGTGCGGATGGTCCGGAAGAACCGCCCCGGATTTCTGAGCACAGCCGCTGCTGCACGGACAAACGGCTTCTGGCCGACTTCCCAGCCGTTGCAGCGGTAGATCGAGGAGAAGCTCCTTGCCGCCGATTGTCCGCACTCTGGGCAACGACTGTCGAAGCCGGTGGCGTGGAGGTTGTATCCACAGTTCTCGCAGAACCTGTCCTCATCGGCGTCTTCGGCGTCCAGCCCCTCGCCGAGTCCACGTGCCAACCTCAGCGACATCGCGAACATCACAGCCGGTACAACGGTGGCGAAGCAACTTGCGCCAAGCTGGTAAAACCATCTTTCCGGCCATGTTGTCATGCTCTTGATGAACAGCAATGTCGCCACCGCCCAACTGAGCACCAGCGGTATGAACCAAACCGAGGCGAACCCGGCCAGCACTAGTGCCAGGCGGATCCGGCGGCGTTGGGGCAGGGCGTGGCCGATCCACGCCCCAAAAACCGGCACGGCTAAGCACCAGTAGAAAACTTCTCCGAGAACGCCAGCGGCAGCCAAGATCATGGCATTTGTGGCGCCGCCCACGCGGCCGGAGGCTTGCTTGACGAGCCCTCCGGAGACGTACCACCAAACGTCCACCACAAAGCTGCTGCGGGAAAGCGACGGATCATGTCGAAACACCCAGCCTATCAGTGCCACCAGTGCAACCCCCGCCGTCAATGACAACACGTGGACGACAATGGCCATTGCAACCGATCGTCGAACCAGCCTTCTCCCGGCCCACCGAGGCGTCAGCCATATCTCCAGCATAGTCAAAGGGAAAGGTAAAAGCCTCACGACAGTCGGCAGCTTGGAAGGCTCATGGCGCATAATAAACGTGCCCCTTACCGGCCGCGGGTAGGCAAACCCTGCCCGGCCGTCACAATTGCGGGACAGTGAATTTCGGTGCGTACTTTTCGATGAGCCGAGCCAAATCAGGCTGGTCGGGATTGATCTCCAGCGAAGCCTCCCACTCGGCCAGTGCCCGGTCGCGAAGTTCGGTGTTCTTCTTGTCCAGCAGGTACTGTGTCATGAACACCACTCCCAGTCCCCTGCGAGCGGCGGCGAAGTCGGAATCGACGGCGATGGCGGCCTCGTAATACTCCGTGGCCTTGTCGAACTGCTGCATGAAATAGTAGCAGTACCCCAGCCGTTCCAAAGGCGACGGCGAGAGCGGGTCCATCTTTGAGGCGATTTCATAGTCGCGGATGGCTGAGGCCAGCTTACCCTGTCTCACGTACACCGCCGCCAGATTCATCATCACGGCGGGCTGGTTGCTGTTGCGCTCCAGCGACTGGCGGTACATGCTGATGGCGCTGTAATATTTGCCCTGGCGATCGTATATCGCCCCCAGGTTGGTGTACGCGTCGGCGGGCTTGTCGTCCAGCTCCAAGGCCCGCTTGCACTGCTGTTCGGCCTGGTCGTACTGCCCCAGGCGATAGTGGCAGACGCTAAGGTTCAAGGTGGTGTCGTAGTCGTCGCCGTTGAGCTGGATCGCCCTCAAGTAAAGCTGCACGGCTCGCAGGAGATGCGTTCGCGTGGCCTCGACGGCCTTGACGGTCCCCGCCAGCATCTGATGCAGAAATGCGCAGTTGTAGTGGTTCCTGAAGCTGTAGCGGTTGGCTTGAACGGCGCGTTCGTAAGCATGAACGGCCTTCGGATAGTCGTTCTTCTTGCGGTAGATGTCGCCTATGGACGCGTGTGCGGTAGCCAGCGTTGGGTAGGCTTCGACGGCCTTCATCAGCTCGACCAAGGCCAGGTCCAGGTTGTCGGCGTCTAGCAGCAGCTTGGCCTTGACGTAATGATCGACCGCCTCAACCTCGAGTTGCTTTTGCTTCTTGGCTGCGCAGCCGACTGTAAGCCCCACCAAAAGGGGCAGGACTGCCGCCACCAGCCAAGCAGCCGGCACCATCGTTTTAGTCTTCGGGAACACTGGCCAGAGCTCTCTTACCAACATTGATCGCCATCCCATCATTGCAGCAAGTAATAGCCGCTATCGGCTTTACAGTCAAGTTCTCACGAGTGGAGTTTGCTTTTTCGCCGGCCTGGCGATGTGTCCGGTTGGCAATTAACCGCCAGGGGTGATACCTTTGCGGCATGCTGGTCGGCAGCACAAGATTTGGCCCCGTCAGTGGCCGACGTCGCTTCCACTGCAAGGACATATCCGATGGCTGAAACGATTCGCCACAGTTGGCAAATATCGCCTCAACAATCGGTCAGGTTGCAGCGAGAGCTGGCCCCTCACGTTCGGTGCACCCCGCTGGCCCGGCCGGTGCGGACGATAGCCGGCGTGGATTGCGCGTTCTTTGACTCTGGCAGGCAGATCGTGGCGGTGGCGGTTCTTATGCAGGCCAAGACGTTGGAGATCATGGCCATGGCCTATGCCGTCGACCAGGTAAGGATGCCATATGTGCCTGGTCTGTTGAGCTTCCGCGAGGCGCCGACACAATTTGAGGCGGTGAGTCAACTTCCCCAGTCACCTGACCTGGTCCTGGTCGATGGTGCCGGGCAGGCACATCCTCGCCGGCTGGGCATTGCATCTCATCTGGGGTTGTGGCTGGGTATCCCCACTGTGGGCGTAGCAAAGAGCCGACTGTGCGGCCGGCATCGCGCGGTAGGTCGCAGGCGTGGCTGCTGCGTAAAGCTGATCGATGGGGGTGAAGTCCTCGGCGGCGTTCTGCGCACCCGCGACGACGTCAAGCCGTTGTACGTATCCGCCGGGCACCTCATCACGCTGGCCGAGGCCCTGAAGTGGACCCTGCGTACCGCCAGGCAATACCGTCTGCCCGAGCCTATTCGAGCCGCCGACCGGATAGCGGGTCAATTGAAAACGCGGATTGCCGAACATTCGGGGCAATTTTCGCCGATGTAATGACTGGCTCTGAATTGCGAAGGGCTACAGCAAGGGGCTGGGTCGGCGAGCCTCCATGGGTCGCTTGCAGGCCAGACGATCTGGACCCTGATGGCAAGTGGCCTCAGAAAAAGGCGTTACGTAACTTTAGAGAGCTTTGTCCGACACGCAATGCGCTACGACAACCATCTCATTCCTCTGCAAGTGTTTTTGTTTTCGATTGCTTCCGGCGTGTGCCTGTCGGCGGCTGGCTGCGTCCTTAAGTCCTCTTCACAAGAAAGCTTGTATCAACGGTTGCAAAGCGGTCAGTCCAACGTCCTGGCCGAGGCAATAGTGCAGGCCGGGCAAGACCGGGAAATGGGCGCGGCACCGTATTTGGTCAACAGCCTGGAGCACGACGAGGCGGGGATCCGGCTGCTGGCTATCGAATCGCTCAGGCGGATCACAGGGTTGGATTATGGTTTCCGTTCTTACGCATCCCAAGACAATCGCCGGCTGGCGGTGGAAGAATGGCGCCAATGGTTGGTGAGGCAATCGCCCCCGTCCGCAACGAGTGAGCCTGAACCAGCCATTCATGATACGCAAACGACAACAAGAGGCCGACATGAAGAATAAGGACATCAACGACACCATCCAGCAAGTCCGCAACGAAGAGCGGGCATTGGTTGTAAGCCTGGGCGGCGAGGTTGACTTGCGCCACAGTTCCGAGCTGCAGCACTCGCTCAGCAGACTACTGGACGAAACGCCGGGCCGGATGGTTCTGGATTTGAGCCAGGTCACCTACATGGACTCTTCCGGCATAGCCAGCCTGATAAAGATGCTCGGCTACGCCAGACAGAAGAACATAGCACTTATGCTCTGCGGACTGACCGACAGGGTCAAGGGCATATTCGAGATCACTCGGCTGGACAAGGTATTCGGCATTTACTCCACGGTTGAGGAGGCAATGGCCTGATGCGCCCCGATTCACCTGCACTTGGTTCGATCGGCCATATAGGCGCAAGGGCGCTGGGTGCAATCGAATACGTTGGCGGCATGTGGCTGTTGCTTGTGGGGACTATGCGGTGGACCGTTAGGGGCCTGTTCACTCGCAAGGGCCGGTTTAGCTGGTCGGCGTTGGCGTCACAAGTGGTTCGGCTGGGTATTCGCAGCACGGCCGTCGTGATAGTCGTGCAGTTTTTCGTGGGCGTTATCCTGGCGTTGCAGATGGCCCCGCCGTTGAAGCCGTTCGGCTCGATGCCGATGATTGCGAATATCATAGGCGTGGCCGTTTTTCGAGAGCTAGGCCCGCTGATCTCGGCGGTGGTGCTTAGCGGCTTCGCCGGGGCATCCATCGCGGCGGAGATCGGCGCAATGGCCGTTTCGGAGGAAATCGAAGCTCTTCGTGCACATGCCATCTCGCCGATAAGGTTCCTTGTAGTCCCGCGGGTGCTGGGGACCGTAGTGGCCATGTTGGGCCTGTGCGTCATTGCGGATCTAGCCGGTGCCCTGGGCGGCTACGCAAGCAGCAGGCTGGTGCTGGGCGGCGAGGCCTACCAGGGATACTGGGGAAGAATTGCCGAACAACTGGGCATGTTCGATTTCGTCACGGGACTGATCAAAGCCGGCGTGTTCGGCCTGATAATCTCACTGCTCGCCTGCCACGAGGGTCTGAAGGTCAGCGGCGGAGCCCAGGGCGTCGGCCGAGCCACAACCATGACGGTGGTGTACACGATCTTCTCGCTTATCTTCGTGGACTGCATCTTCACGATCATCTTCTACGTATACCAATGGTGAGAACTGGGCAGAAAATTGACGGCATCGATTGACAACACGCAGGCCGAGCAGACCGACGTGGTCGTTCGCGTGGTTGACCTGGCGAAGACCTTCGACGACCTGGTGGTTCTGGACGGTTTGAATTTCGACGTCCGGCGAGGCGAAACCCTTGTTGTCATCATCGGGCCGAGCGGCTGCGGCAAGAGCACGGTCCTGCGGCTGATGATCGGCGGCATGACGCCAACGAGCGGGCACGTTGAACTGCTTGGGGCCAACCTGAATGAACTCGACGAAAAAGGGCTCGACGCCGTGCGATTGCGAATGGGCATCCTTTTTCAAAGCGGAGCGCTGTTCAATTCCATGACGGTGGCCGAGAACATCGCCTTGCCGTTTCGAGAGCATACGGACCTCGACGATGAGACGATCAATATCATTGTGAAGATGAAGCTCGAACTGGTCAATCTTCGCCACGCAGCCAACAGGATGCCCGCGGAGATCTCAGGCGGCATGAAAAAACGCGCAGGTCTGGCACGTGCAATCGCGATGGACCCGGAGGTGCTGTTCTACGACGAGCCCTCGGCCGGCCTGGACCCGGTAACCAGCGCCGAGATAGATCAGTTGATAATCGACCTGAAGCACAAACTCGCCGTCACCAGCGTCGTTGTGACGCACGAGATGGACTCGGCATTTCGCATAGCCGACCGGATGATTATGCTCGATCAAGGCAAGGTGCTGAAGATCGGCGATCGACAGCAATTCGATGCGTTGCGCAACTCGCCGCCAACAGGCGAGACGACGGAAGACCTGATTCGCCAGTTTCTCCGCGGCGACGACGCAGGCCCGATCACCGATCGCCGGTTGCGAGGCGGGTACGAGGAAGACATCACCACCGTAGGTCAAATGCCCGGCCGACGGACCAGCCGCAACCGGGGCGGCATACAACACAGCAACGCCGTGTGATTTGGCCGGTTGAGCAAGCCTGCGACCGACAGCCGGGAGTTACAGAACGATGGCAAGAAAGAAAGCAAACGAACTGGCGGCAGGACTTTTCGTCATAGCCTGCGGGACGGCGATCGTCGCCGTGATCGTCTGGCTGGGCGGGATGCGGTTCGGCGGGCAATACGTGTACGTCACCGCGCCGCTGGAAAGCGGGGACATAAGCATCGCCGAGGGCAGCCTTGTCAAACTCGGCCCGGTCGAGGTGGGAAAGGTCGACCGCGTCAAGGGGGGGGACGACTGGAAAGACCTGATCTTCCGCGTTCGCCTCAGCAGACCCGTGGACATCCGCAGCGACGCCGTGATCGAAAGCACCCCTCCTACACTGGGAGGCCTGGGCAGTCTGATCGTGCTGCACCGCGGCTCCGGCGAGGCACCCCAGGCCGACGACAATCATCCCGTCCGTCTCCGGATCGGGCCAAACCCCATTGTTCGCGACCTTCAGCGACAGATTGGGTACGGAAAGGACGAACAGACCGCCTTCCAGGCCGTCTTAGCCAGCTTGGCCAGTATCGTCACCAGCCTGGACCGTGAATTGTCGGCGGACGACGAGACGAACATCATGTCCAACGTCCGAGCGGCAATCGTGCAACTTCGACAGACCGCCGCGATAATCAACCAACAGGTCGAAAAACTCAATTGCGAACTTGACGCCCGCAAACCCGCCAGCCTGCTGGCCAAGACGCATGATTCTCTGGACAACGTTCGAAAGGCCACAGGCGAAATGTCCGCACTCATGGTCAACGTTCGACCGCAGATCGAGCGGGCGGCAAGCAGAACGGCCAGCGCGGCCGAACGCATCGATGAGTATGCCCAAGCCGACCTGGCCGAGCTGCTCAAATCCGCACGCGCCGGCGCCGACCAACTGCTCGATACGCTCGGTGATCTCCGGGAAGTCTCTTCCACAGCCAAGGACATAGTGACCTTGAACCGGGACAATATTGACGAGACGATCTCTAACCTCACCCAGGTATCGGTAAACCTCAAGGCGGCCTCTCGCGACATTCGCCGCCATCCTTGGAAACTGCTGGGTGAGTCGAAAACCAAGGATATCCGCAGCGAGAACATTCAGAACGCCGCCGAGTCCTTTGCCGAGGCCGCCAGGCAGCTCGACGACGCCATCGGCCGTATGAAAGGCATTTCTTCTCGAACCGCCCAAGCCGCCGGCAAGCCGATCACCGCGGCAAAGGCCCAGATCGAACAGCTCAGCCAAAAGATCGGCGACAGCTACGAAAACTTCACCCGCGCCGAACGGGCGTTGTGGAACGAACTGGCAAAGTGACCGCGTGTGCGACAATTCTTCCTGGCCGTTGTTAACGTCTGTTTAGTGCGTTTGTTACCGTTATTGGAGAGGATGCAAACTTGCAGGCCGACGATGAAGCCGGTGGTGTGGTATCATGGCTTTCTCTAACGGTGGTCGTCAGCGGGCAGTCATACGGGAAATGTCGGTTCATGGGAGTAACACCATGCCTCAGGTCAAGCGCCGGATGGAGGATCTGGATCTCAAGAGCGTCACAATCGACGATGCATTCTGGTCGCCGCGGCAGAAGATCAATCGCGAGGTCTGCATACCGCACCAGTACCGCCAGTGCGAGCGGACCGGCCGA
>JABMQG010000464.1 GCA_013203365.1 Planctomycetota bacterium
CATCGGCAATCTTCACGAAATTAGTTAAAGTGCACTATTCGGCCTGTTCCTTTTGCTTGGTGGCAGCGGCAATAATCTGCTGCTGGACGTTGGCCGGCACTGGCTCGTAATGGCTCATCTCCATTGTGTAGGAACCTTGCCCTCCAGTGATACTTCGAAGCTGGCTATCGTAGGTGGCCACCTCTGCTAGTGGGGCTTGTGCACGGATTACCTGCATCCCACCAGGGAGTGTCTCCATCCCAAGAATCCTGCCGCGACGACCGTTCAGGTCGCCGGTAATATCGCCCATGTACTGGGCGGGAATGGCGATCTCCATGTTCACCAACGGCTCAAGCAAGACGGGCTTGGCCTTCTGCACTGCGTCAATGAACGCATGCTTGCCGGCCGTGCGAAATGCCACTTCCTTCGAATCCACGGGGTGATGTTTGCCGTCGTAGACGCTCACCCGCACGTCCGACAACTGGTAGCCCGCGATGGCGCCCAAGTTCAATACATCGCGAATGCCTTTCTCAATGGCCGGTACAAACTGGCCGGGAATCGCGCCGCCAAAGATATCGTTCACGAATTCGTATCCCTGCCCACGCTCCAGCGGTTCGACCCGAAGGTATACCTCGCCGAACTGTCCGGCCCCGCCGGTCTGTTTCTTGTGGCGATAGTGCCCCTCGGCCTTGGCAGTTATGGTCTCGCGATAGGGGATTTTCGGCTGCTTTGTGGTCACTTCCAGGTTGAAACGCGCCTTCATCTTCTCCAACATCATCCTTAAGTGCAGATCGCCAATGCCGCTTATAACAGTCTCATTGGTTTGCACGTCGCGTGTGGAAACAAAGGTCGGGTCTTCTTCGGCCAATCGGCTCATGACCTCTGATACTTTCTGCTCGTCACCCCGGCTCTTTGGCTGGATCGCCAGGGAGTACATTGGCACCGTCGTCGGTACCTTGTCGCGAAACATCGGCGTGTTTTCCGTGTGCAGCACGTTGCCGATGTTGATCTCCTCGACCTTGGCCAAGGCGATGATATCGCCGGCGACGGCCTGCTTGACCTCCGTCGACTCCTTGCCCAACAGCTTGAACATGTGGCCAATCTTGGCCGTTTTTCTGGCGTCGCCCAAAGAATATGCGGTTTCCGGCGTTGAGACGCCCTGCAAGATCCGCACCCAGCAGAGCTTACCCACAAACGGGTCGCTGGTAACCTTGAACGCCTGGGCCACAAACGGCTTATCTACGTCACATGCTATGGGCACCTGCTCGGCCTGACCACCCTCGGCGGCACGGACCGGCATGCCGGAAAGGCGATCGGGACTCGGGAAATAATTGGCGACAGCATCCAACAACTCTTTGACCCCGACTTCGGTGCGAGCGTCGGTGAAAAGCACGGGAATGACCGTCCCTTCCAGCATAGCCTTCCCGAAGGCATTGCCCAGCGACTCTGATGAGATTGCTTCGCCGCCGAGATAGGCCTCCATCATGGCGTCGTCGGCCTCTATGACAGATTCCATCAATTCGGTGTGAGCGTCGGCAACGCTTTTCAGGTTGCTGTCGCCTTGGGCATTGATGAAGCAGTCCACCACTTTCTTGCCACCGTCAGCCGGCAGGTTCATGGGCTTGCACGCCAAGCCGAACGTTTCGGAGATCGCCGCAAGCAGGTCGGCCAGATGGACGTTTTCGGCCTGGGTCTTGTTTATAACGATTGCTTTAGGCAAACCGAGATCCTTGGCCAATCTGAACATTCGGCGGGTGTTAACCTCTATGCCGGTCGCCGCATTGATGACGATGATCGCCACGTCTGCACCGCCTACACCACTTATGGCCCCACCGATGAAGTCGGGATAGCCCGGAGCGTCGATTAGATTGATCTCCTTGCCGGCGTGGGAGAAATGGGCCAATCCCGGATCGATCGAATGCCGGCGCTGCTTTTCCAGGGCGTCGTAATCCATCGTCGTGGATCCGTCTTCAATGCTGCCCAGACGATTAATGGCACCAGCGGAATGAAGCATTGCTTCAGCCAACGTGGTCTTGCCCGCCCCGCCGTGACCAAGGAGAATGATGTTTCGAATATCCTGCGGCTTCTGTGCTGCCATGGCCTTCTCCAACCTCTCCACGTCGCAAACCCGATCCCGCAAACGCAGCCGGATCGGCCTGGGCACGAAGAGCGCTTAACTATAAGCCCTGTATGCCTGTCGGCAAGCAAAATATTCGACGGTTGGGCCCTGGTGTGCGACCATTTTTGGGCCTGTTGCCCAATTAAGCGACTTGACAGACATAATAGAATAGCTGGCATCTTTAGCAAGCAAGGATGCGAGCCATGATGGGACGGACACAACATCGGCAGGAACAGCTCTTCTGCACGGC
>JABMQG010000465.1 GCA_013203365.1 Planctomycetota bacterium
CCAGCGCGCTGAATTCGGTAGGGTTGCGAAGACCCGTGTAGTACATCGGGTACCCCCCTGCAGAAAATCCGGTAAGCAGGATCGCGCCAGGGGCGATGTTGTATCTTCGCCGCATGTATCGCAGACACTCCAGAATGGTCTGTTCGTCTCGCTTCAGATCTTCAAGCCACGCAGACTCGATCACCGGCAAAATCCCTTGCACGCTTCGCAGCTTCGGCGCAGCCACAAGAAAACCCTCCCGCTCAGCCAATGCCTTCCATTCCTTTATCTGCGCTGATGCACTGTCGAACCCGAACGTGCCGTGCAAGGTAATCACCAACGGCCATGTGCGATCGGGTGTGTAATTGCTCGGCACATAGAGCCAGTATGTTTCGCCGGTGCCGGGGTTGGTCCGTTTGAACTGCTCGACCGGGGTATCCTGGCTCTGAAACACCGGGCAACCGGCCAGCAAAGGCAAAAGGGCAACAAGCGATATGAACAACCACCTGCGCATGAGACAAATGGTAGAGAAAACGACACCATCATGTCAATGCGAGGCCTGCCGTGGATCAAGGGATAGCCGCGACTGCGGCCCAGGACATGGCGATCTCAGCCGCGAGGATGGAACTTCTTGTGGATCGCACGCAACCGGGCGGCGTCGACGTGTGTGTAAACCTGAGTGGTGGCTATGTCGGCGTGACCGAGCATTTCCTGCACGCTCCGCAAATCGGCCCCATTGCTAAGTAGAACCGTGGCGAAACTATGCCGCAATGTGTGAGGGCTGACCGATTTGCCCAGCGACGACCGGGAGACGTACTTGCGAACGATGCGAAACACGTCTTGTCTGCTCAGCGGTTTGCCTGTTCGGCTCAGCAATAGTTGCGGTGGATCGTAGCCGTTGACCAGTTCGCCACGCTGCTGGACGAGGTACTCCTGCACGCTTGCCAGGGCCTGACCGGCGATGGGGATGATTCGTTCCTTCTGTCCCTTGCCCAGCACACGGACGACGCCCAGCTTAAAACTGATGTTTGCAGTCTCCAGCCCGGCAGCCTCACTGGCACGAATGCCGGTGGCGTACAACAGCACAAGCAGGGCTCGGTCACGCAGCCAGTAAGTGTCTTGCTGACTGTCCGGCGCATCCAGCAGCAAACGGATCTGACGAAGCGATAAAATCGTTGGCAGGCGATTCCACTTCTTGAGGGTCAGAATCGACTCGGATACGTCTTGTCGGCAGATGTTCCGCAGGACCATGTACCGGCAGAAAACCCGCACGGCGGCCAGTTGCCGTGCTATCGTCGCTACGCTGTGACCCTGAGCCTTGGAATAGCGAAGGAAGTTTTCAATGTCCCCGGTCGCCAATCGAGCGGGGTTTGCCACGGTTGGTTGGGCAAGGGTGGAAAGGAAGTCCCTTAGGTCGCGTCGATAGGCCTCGCACGTGTTCGGGCTGAGCCCGCATTCGGCCCGAAGGTATTCGATGAAATCCCGAAGGATCAAGCGAACCTCATCCGGCAGCGGTGATGTGTCGCTGATCGCTTCGTTCGCGGCCTTGAGCATAGCTGTTTAGCTCACGATAGACGGGACATTCGCGGTAATCGCACGCGCAGTATTCCAGGGCGTGACTGAGGTTATCAAGCGTCAGGTGCTGGCCGCATCGAGGATCCGCAGCTTCCAGAAACGGGCACATCGGTCAATATCCTTTTCTCTCGCCGGGAGCAGACAGTGACTCCCTCAAAGGGAGTATCGTCTCACCTCGGCCGATTCCTGCACTGGAAAGCCCACGATTCAACTGCCTTTACGCGGCCGACGTACTTCTGCCGCCAGCCATGCGGGGTCACGTTTCGAACCGCTCAAGCTCGTCGATGGCCTTGTCCAATCCTTCCCTGACCTTAAGATGATCTCTCCCCGTCGCATCGCCCAACGCGTGGGCCCTTACGTCTTCACCGCCGGCCTGACGGGCGGCTTGGCCGGTGAGATGATCGGGTCGCCCTTCGTCGGCCCCGGCGATTGGGCCTCGACCTGCGTAACGAGGGAATATGATCGCCCCGGCCGGACACACCCGGCTGCAAGCCGGGCAGCCCGGCTTGCAGCTGTCCGGCTCTGCCACGTGCACCTTGTTGTCGGCGTCCATTTCATAAACCCCGAACAGGCAAAACTCTACGCAGTCGAAGCAGTTGATGCAGCGATCGTAATCAATCACCGGATACCAGCGCCGACTCAGCGGCTGGCGAAGGTCACGATGCGTTCCTTGCCCGCTACAATCGCCGGTGGCAGAGAGAATCTCACGAATTGCCGTCTCGTCGTCAAGGCTGGTAAGATCCACGGGATAAACGACTTGGCCTTCACTGTTGCTCTGAGGCCGATCGCCCCGTAGGCCATGCAGACCACCAGCTATGGCAGTCCAGTACACGGCACGGGGATAGTACTCAGCCGCGACTACAACAGGCCCTTCCAGTTCGGCCAAGGCCGCACAGACGGCATGGCCGACGGGCAGATCGTATACGTCCGGCACAGCCAAGACGTTCAGCCCGTGCTCCTCCGCAAGCCGCTTGGCTAAATCGCCTCGACCTGCGCCCGACAAAATGACGGTCCATCCAACGACAGCTCTTCTCCCATCCCCCTTCGTAAAGCCCAGTCGCAAAGCCTCAACACGTCAACATTATAACCCCGGCTCGGCCCAGATGATTCAAAGCCCGATTTTTTCGATATATTTTGC
>JABMQG010000466.1 GCA_013203365.1 Planctomycetota bacterium
GAAACTTTTTTTTGCCAAACAAACCCATTTGTGTGGGATCTGTTAGGTATTGTCTTCCGCAAGCCGTCGGCAAGGAAACGCTCTCCCCAGCAATCGCCCAACGCCAATCGGCAAGCGAAGGCCCAGGCGAGGCAAGCCCGCGCCGGCGATTCCGCCGTTGCGGCAGACGAGCGAAACAATGTATAAACCAATACTGTAATACTGCCAGAGCCGAAAAGGACAAACGACAAACAATGACTGAAATGGCATCCAACTTCGCCGATCGGCTGTTTCGCAAAATCGACCAGTGCGGCTCGCCTGTGTGCGTCGGGCTGGACCCATCGTACGATAGGCTGCCGGCGGCGATGAAAAAAAACCAGGCCACTCCGGCTGAGATGATCGACGCCATCAAGCGGTTCTGTTTTACTGTCATCGACCTAGTCGCACCAATCGCCGCGGCGGTCAAGCCGCAAATCGCGTACTTCGAGCGGTACGGCCCAGCCGGCGTTGAGGCGTACTACCAGACCGTCGCGGCTGGCAAAAAGGCCAAGCTGATCGTCATCGGCGACGTCAAGCGAGGCGACATCG
Source organism: Planctomycetota bacterium (assembly GCA_013203365.1). Taxonomy (GTDB): domain Bacteria; phylum Planctomycetota; class Phycisphaerae; order SM23-33; family FEN-1343; genus JABMQG01. The sequence continues at coordinate 568 of JABMQG010000466.1, forward strand.
GCTCCACAACCCAGGCTTATGCCGACGCGCACCTGCGAACGCCGCTTCAAGTCGGCACTCCGCCCGCCGCTGCACCGGATGCCATTACGGTCAACGGCTATTTCGGCCCCGACGGCCTTGTTCCGTTCATCCAAGCGGCCCGCGAAACCGCCGCCGGCATCTTCGTCCTCGTGCGAACCAGCAACCCCGGCGGGGCAATCGTCCAGGATTTCCAGAACGCAGCCGGCAAGAAATTCTTCGTCCACATGGCAGAACTGGTGGCCAACCTCGGAAGCGGCCCGGGCCTCATCGGCGAATTCGGCTATTCGTGCGTCGGAGCCGTCGTGGGCGCCACTTATCCCGACGAGGCACGATTACTGCGACGGATAATGCCCCACCAGATTTTCCTCCTGCCAGGCTACGGCGCCCAGGGCGCATCGGCCGACGACTGCGCAGCGGCATTCGCCGCCGACGGGCGAGGGGCAATCGTCAACGCCAGCCGAAGCGTCATCTACGCCTTCGAAAACAACACCGACGTGCCTTGGCAGCGCGCCATCGAGCATGCGGCCAGGGCCTTCGCCGCCGACATAGCCGCCGCCCTTGGCAGATAGGCTGACGCGATGGCAAGAACCAGAAAGAACACCCAACTCTTTGCCCTTCGCAACCCGCCGCCGGGGCTTCTGGCGGTGCGCGGCCGACGATACGAACTGGCCAAGGTGTTCAAGCACGACTTCTTCGCGGCCACGGCTTTGTACCTCGCCGGCGAACCGGGCCTAGTACCGAACAAGCTCGTGGTGAAGTTCGGACGCGAACAGGGCTTCTGCGGCCTAGGTGGCCACTGGCTGGGCCGATGCCTGCTGAGACGCGAACGCCGATTCCATCGCCGCATCGACGACACAGGCGCCGTTCAGCGGTGGGTGGCGCAGATCAGCGAGACCGCCTATGCACTCGAATACGTCGAAGGACGAACCCTCGATACGTTCGAGCGTGCCCCCGGCGATGGCGGGCAGTTCTTCGAAAACCTACGAAAAGTTGTGGACGCCATCCACGCCCGTGGTGCGGCCTACTGCGACATGAACAAGAGAAGCAACATAGTCGTCACACCAGACGGTCGGCCGGTGCTGATCGACTTCCAGATATCACTGCTCTATAACCAGCTGGCAAATCCGCTGTGGCGATGGCTGTTGAGGCGATTGGTGGCCTACATGCAGCAAATGGACCTGTACCACCTCTACAAGCACAAACTCCGCTTAGGGCCGGGCCTCGCTACGGCCGAGGAGCTGGCCAGCGCCGACGTCCGCCGGCACGGCCGGCTCATCCGCCTTCATCGCCGATTGACGACACCATTGCGACGTTTGCGCCGTGCATTCCTGAGCCGCCAGTACCGCTCCGGCCGGCTCGTCAGCCCATCCGCCCGCCTTGAAGACCACGATCAGCCGGAGAAGGCCACATGGCGAAAGTGATTCGAGCTGCCGCCGCCGATTGCGGATTGAAGGTTGTGGGCGGACGTGCGTATGATACGACGATATGAAAACACACACTGAAACCCTCACCGTACGCACGTCCGATCGCGAGCAGATGCTCGACATCACCAGCGAGGTCGTCGCCGTCCTGGACCGCAGCAACATACGCGACGGCCTGCTCATCGTACACATCCCGCACACCACCGCCGGCGTGACCATAAACGAAAACGCCGACCCCGACGTCGTCCACGACATCCTCGCAGCACTGGAGAAAGCCGTGCCCTGGCAGCAGGGTTTCTATCAACACTGCGAGGGCAATTCCGCCGCACACGTCAAAAGCTCCATGATGGGCTGCTCACAAACCCTGCTCGTAAAAGCCGGCCGACTCACCTTGGGCACCTGGCAGGGCGTGTGGTTCTGCGAGTTCGACGGACCGCGCACGCGACAGGCCGTCGTTCAGGTTATGGGCGAATAAGGAGAACTTACCGTGAGCCAACTCACACGCACCGCACTGGCTATCGACAAGGCCCTGCTGGAGCGGTTCTTTCACGGCTACTACAAGCACTACTGTTACCTCCCGCTGTACGCCTTCTGCGGCGAGCATCTTCTGGCGGCCGAACTGCGTCCGTCGAATATCGACGCCAGCGCCGGGACGGTGGAAATGCTGGAGCGTCTCGTCTCGTCGAGTGGATTACGTGTTGGGCAAGCTTGCGAAGAATTCTCGTCTGGCGGTCGCGATCGCCGAAGAGTTGAGCGTCGCTGAGGCCGAGTGGGAGCGGACGGGCCAAGCGTCGCGTGTGTTCAAGGACTTTTGTTATCGTACGCGGAGCAGTTGGATTCGCGAGCGTCTGTGGTGGGCAAGGTCGAGCATCTGGAGAAGGGATCGAATCCGCGATTCGGCTGAAACTATTGAAGATCGTCGCGTCGGTGCGTGTGTCGGTTCGTCGGGTGTAGGTCTCGCTGGCTGGCGGGTATCCGCTACGGGAATTATTCCATCGGATCTGCCAACGACTCAAGGCGGCGATACGGTGTCGCGTATTCCACCCGCTTCGCTGCTGAGGGCGCCGACAACGCGAGTGGACC
>JABMQG010000467.1 GCA_013203365.1 Planctomycetota bacterium
CCCATTTGTGTGGGTTCCGTTAGGTATCGCTCGCCCCAACAACCGCCCAACGTCAATCGGCAAGCGAAGGCCCACCCGAGGGGAGCCCGCGCCGTTGGCCGTTCGGCTTGCTGGTGGCAGGCCGATCGTTGATGAGCGTCGTCAGGCTGTGGGTGCGATCCTTGCCAAGGACTTTGTGCAAATACCCAAAAGACTCTCAGCAGGCTATTCCCACAATCGTTGGTACGATTACATCCAGAGGCCGCACTTGCCTTTGCATGATTGCCGTGTATCCTGTTGGGTTAGGAAGGTTTTTTTTTATTTATCTATCTATTTATTTAGGCAATGAGCAATGGGCCGTGAGTATGCAAACAATCTGAAATGGCTTCGGGTTCGGCCGACGGCGGCGGAGCGCAAAAACCTCTGGCGGCTGCTTGAGATGGCCCGCGATGAAGACCTCGGTTCCGGCGACCTGACCGGCGCAATGCTTGACAACGACGTGCGGGCACAGGCCAGGTTCGTTCCGCGTCAGGCCATGGTCGTCTGCGGGGCAGAGTTGTTGGAGCCGATAGCCGCCAAGTACAGCGGGGATATCCGCACCGAGGTGCTCGTCCACGACGGGCAGTTCGTGGAAAGTGGACACACGCTGGCCTTGTGGACCGGCTCGGCAAAGGCCATCCTCGCAGCCGAAAGGGTCGCCCTGAATTTCCTGCAACGGCTCAGCGGCGTGGCCAGCCTTACGCGGCAGTACGTACAGGCCGTCTCGGGCACCAAATCGGAAATATACGACACCAGAAAGACCATCCCCGGCTGGCGGGAACTGGCGAAGTACGCCGTCCGCTGCGGCGGCGGGCGAAATCACCGCAAGGGGCTCTGGGACGCCGTGCTGATAAAGGACAACCACCTGGCCATCATGGCCAAGGCCGAGGGCCAGGACCCGCTCACCGCCATCGCCCGGGAACTCCAGCGGCTGCGCCCCCACCTCGGCGAGCAGGCCTTCGTCATGATCGAGGTCGATACACTGGAGCAACTGGCTACCGTCCTCACGCAGGACGTCGACATTATCCTCTTGGACAACATGTCTATCGACCAGCTGCATAAAGCCGTCGCCATGCGAACCAAGCTCGGCAAGGCCGACCGCATTGAATTAGAAGCCTCCGGCGGAATCACGTTGGAAACCGTCGCCGAAGTGGCCCGAACGGGCGTGGAGCGTATCTCCGTAGGGGCGATCACCCACTCCGCAGAGAGCGTGGATATCGGGCTGGACATCGAGATTTAGCAACAGGAAAGCCGGTTCCCCATCGCCGCCAACAACCATGAAGAGTTCCGACCACATTATCGCCTTGCTCTACGATCGGGGTGATCGTTGGTGGTCAATGGCCGAGTTGGCCTCCGCCGCAAACCTCGGCGAGGTCCGGCTGGACCGCGTTTTGACCGAACTGGCTCAGCGTGGCCATCGAATGGAGTTCTCCCCGGCAATGGGTATCCGGCTGTGCCCGGCCACCGCCCTGGACGCATTCCTGATTGAACGCGACCTGGGCACGCAACGCATCGGCCGACACGTCATCTGCTTTCCCGTGGTCGATTCCACCAACGACACTGCGGCCGACGGCGCCCGCCAACGCCGTAGCGACGGGCTGGCCGTCCTGGCAGAGACCCAGCGAAAGGGGCGTGGCCGGCACGGACGACGCTGGCTGAGCCCGCCGGGCGAAAAAAAAAACATCCTGATGAGCGTCCTGCTGAAAGACACGCCGGAGAAACTGCCCGTGGAAGCCATGACCATCGCCACCGGCCTGGCGGTGGCTGAGGGAATCGAGCTGGCACTTACAGGCCGGGGCCTCAACTGCCAGCTACAACTACAACTAAAATGGCCTAACGATGTCATGCTGGAGGGCAAGAAGGTCTCCGGCGTGCTGGTCGAGAAGCGTCAACGGGCCGGAAAGCATGTGCTGGTGCTCGGCCTTGGTGTCAACGTCAACACTCATCCCGCCGATACCGACGTCAGCGCCCCCGCCACCAGCCTTGCAGAGCACTTGGGCGAGCAGTTGGACCGCATCCCCATTGTGCGCGCCATCCTTCGCCGGCTGGACGTGTGGGTGATGGAATTCGTCCGTGAACCCCAAACCGCCTCCGATCGGCTGCAAAAGCTCTGGAACAGGCGATGCGGCATGATCAACCAGCGGCACACGGTCATTTCCCGCGGCCGACGCCACACAGGAAGAGTTATCGCGATCGACCCGCTGGAAGGTCTGACCTTGCTTACCGACTCCAACCTGAGCGTGCGCGTTCACGCCCAAGAGACAACAATACTGTGATGGCAAAGGTTGCGCACAGCCGGGCCTGGCGGCGGCCGGCACTACAGACGGCTTCGCAGATTGTCCACAATGTTCATGTAGTTTATGTATCCGTCGTAGGGGCTTTCGTAAGGATTGAAATACTTGTGCACGTCGCCGTCTGAGAAGTACTTCGTGCACATGTAGTAGAAGTGGTCGGACGTCTGCAGTTTTCGCCAGTCTTCCAGCAGTGCGGGGTCGCCCTTATCCTTGACGTCTTGTTCCAGGCGGTATAGCTCGTGCAGTGCGTTGGCCTGCATTGCGTTGCCTAACCAGGCCGACAGATCCCGCTCAGTGTCGGCCCAACTGGTCATGTGCGGCACGTCAACCTCGCCCACCGACGGATAACGCCCCGCCGCCTCGCTGACCGTGAGGAAATCGTTATCGCTATTCTTCATCACCTCTGCCGGCAGGGCCCGGATGAAATCGAATATCCCTGTATCCGACCATTGATGCTCCCCGAAGGTCTCATAGTCCATGAACAGGTTGCATACGTAGCCATTGCCGTTAATCTGACTGATCCAACCGGCGAACTTCTCGGCCGTCAGCGGCCATTCCTTCCACCCGCGGTTGGAAAAGCGAAACGCGACGTCGTCGCTGAGACGGTAGTTCTTCAGCAGCATCTGAAGGTCGGGGCTGTTTGGCGGGTTGTAAACGTAAGTCGGACTGCGATAGCCCAGCACGTAGTCGGCACCCTCGGCGAGTACGGCCTTGAAACCCATGTCCGACACCACACGGGCAACGTCGTTGTTGTAGGTCAGTTCCGTATTCCGGAACACTTGCGGCCTCTGGTCGAACAATTCCTCCATCAGAGCGCAATGCTGTAGAATCTGTTCCGTAAACTCCTGGCGACTA
>JABMQG010000468.1 GCA_013203365.1 Planctomycetota bacterium
CGCGATAATAACCGTCGCAGGACCTGTCTCCGCCTGGCTGCTGATGTTGCGCGTCGGCTTGTATTCGTAACTGGTATAGTATTCGGTGCTCTTGCCGATGATCAGCCCGGCGACCAGACCTGAGACTATCGACAGCCAGATGCCGAACCAGTGGAGCCCCTCGATGTTCTTCACAGGGCCAAACAGCAGGTAGCACACACCTATAGAGGCCAGGATGATCAGGAAGCTCGCACCGTTCACGCCCTTGCCGAGTGCCCCCATAAGCTGTTTCATGGAAGCGCCTTCCTTGGTGCGGACCAAATAGACGCCCAAGATGCTCAGCAGGATACCGACTCCAGCCAAGACCATGGGTGCGGCAAGCATACGCACCTGTGCGTCTATGGTCCCTCCAACGCTGGCGACGGCGGCTACCCCAAGGGCCGCGGTGGCCAGGATGGATCCGCAGTAACTTTCGTAGAGGTCGGCCCCCATACCGGCGACGTCGCCGACGTTGTCGCCGACGTTGTCGGCGATGGTGGCGGGGTTTCGCGGATCATCCTCGGGTATTCCCGCCTCAACCTTTCCCACCAGGTCTGCTCCGACATCTGCGGCCTTAGTGAAGATTCCGCCGCCGACGCGTGCGAACAGGGCCTGCGACGAGGCCCCCATGCCGAAAGTTAGCATAACAACGGTAACTTCGACGAGGTTCATGTGGAACCCGTTTGGAAACCAGCCTGGCAGGAGTGAGCAAATCCAGGGGAAGCCCTTCGTCAGCAGCAGGAACCACATGCTGATATCGAGCAAGCCGAACCCAACGACCACCAGGCCCACGACGGCCCCTGCTCGAAAGGCGATGGTCAGTCCGCGGTTGAGACCCTCCTTCGCCCCCTGTGTGGTCCGGTTGGAGGCCATGGTGGCGGTCTTCATACCCAGGAACCCGCATAGGCCGCTGAAGAACCCCCCGGTCAGAAACGCGATGAAAACCAATGGGTGCTGCGAGCCTGTTTGTCCCATGATGAACAGGACGGCGGAAACGACGACAAAGAAGATCAGGACTACCTTGTATTGGCGTCGGAGATATGCGTAGGCCCCTTCTCGAACGTGAGCGGCGATCTCCTTCATTCGCTCGTCGCCTTCGCCGCAGGCCTTTACCTGCTTGAAGAATCGCCTGGCAAAAAAAAGGGCGACAACGGACCCTATTGGCGCCAGCCACCAGAACCATGGAATCGTCAGCGCGGCGGCAGTTTCGCCGGCAGGGAGCTGGCCGGCCAATGCCGGTCGGCAGATTGCGGTCAGTGCGAGTAAGCCCAGCGTCAGAGGCAAGGCTCCGTCAGCTCTTCGATGCTGATGCAGTGATGGTCTGTTCAAGGTATCGACTCCTTGGGGCGGATTGTAGAGGAGCGACTGAGCGTCGCGACCAGGCAGCGAAAAAAGTCTCAGTACCGGTAAAGACACGGCAATCCCTTACACCCGAGGTGCATCATCAGGCCAGGAGGATAGACTTGTGTACCACACAGCGGGACCAGCAGTGCAAACGAAACGGCCGGCGCCGCAACGGCAGGCTCCTCCCAACCTTCGGGCTCTCAACGGCGGGTTCAGCCGCTCTTTCTTACAAACCTAAGCCGACCAGCAACCTTGGCCTACCCTTTTTCAAGCAGAACGCGTTTGACGCTTTTCCGCTGGCGACGTCGGCGACGTTCGGAAGGTTTTTCGTAGTAACTGTTTCGCTTGATGTCTTTGGTCAGTCCTTCCTTTTCGCACATCTTCTTGAAACGGCGAAGCATCTGTTCGACCGTTTCGTTGCCGCGTGACTTCACCTTTATCATGTCTACTATCACTGGTCCTTTCTACCTGCTGCTCAAAGGGGCGAGTACCGGCCCTTTAATGGATCCCGCAGGATATGGACATGTGTATGTTATTTCAACTTTTTTCTGGTCAAAAAACGTAGGCGCACATGCATCGCCAGGCGTACCCGAAGCGTAAGCCGGGTAAGTTAGTTAGCTAAGCCCTTGTTATATAAGCGGTTGGAACTAAAGCCCGGCTCTAGGGCCTGCAGTCCGGAGTACCGATCAACAATTCCCGGTTTTCAGGCATGAACTGAGATCACCACTGCACATTTCTTCGCGGATTGGTGCTGGCGGTGACGACGAATTGATTGTCGCCCACCTGCAAGGCGAGTGTGGCGGTTAAGCTCTCGATGGCCGGGACACCGCTGGGCGGGACGCAGGTGACTGCGAAGTCGTCGACGATGACACCGTCGTCAGGTGTGAGGATCGAGTAAGAGTTCTCATGCCCGTCCATGGTCTGGCGGTACCAGAGGGTACCGTTGACGAGTTCGTATTCGGTCAGCGACACCTGTCCGGGAAGCGGGTAGCCTTCGTCGTCAAAGTCCATGGGCGGCAGTACGGAGATGCGAGAGGCATCAGTTTGGACGGCGTCCGCTTGTCTTGCCTCGGCCATCATGCGATTAAGCACAATTCGGGCGTTCTGAACAACAGCGCTGATCTTCTGATTCTCGTCGATCGTGCCCAACGA
>JABMQG010000469.1 GCA_013203365.1 Planctomycetota bacterium
CGAACGTAATTGGCCTGCCACAGCGCCAGTGCCGAGCCGCGGGTACCGATAACCAATGGTCTCATGAACTCTGCTCCCGGCAAGCCGATTCACCCACAGTGAGCAGGCAAAGGCCTGTCCAATAACGGTAACAAACGCACTAAACAGACGGTAACAACGGCCAGGGAAAAAGGTCGCACTGGCCGCCTTGACAACCTTGACAATAAAGTCCAGTTTACCTTTTTCGACGGTGCTAGCCATCAAATCACCTGACGTTTCTGCTATACTGTCGCCCCGGCCAAGCCGGCGAACGTGACAATCCGTCTGAGGAACGACAACTGAAGCGAATACGTCCAATTCTTCAGAAATTGACCCTGGCAGCCATGATCGCACTGGCGGGGCTCTCGATCGTAGGGGCCTTCATGCCCGCCGACTCGGCCAAGGACATGTTCAACTCCGGCCCGCTCGTCGCTTATTGGTTATTCCTGGCGGCCCTGCTGATTGCCGGCCTCGTGTCCTTCAACAGTCTCGTTCGCAGGGCGGCGCTTATTGCTGTGCACGTCGGGCCGTTGCTCATCCTCGCCGGTGCAATGTACGGCTCCGGCGTCGGCCACAGGCTCACCGCGAGGCTCTTCGCCGACCTGGGGATGGGGGTAAAAAAAAAGGTCCCCGCCGGCTACCTGCCCCTGTTCGTCGGTAAACAAAACCAGACGCTCTACGACGCGAGCCTCGAAAATAAGCTCGGCAAGCTGCCCTTCTCGATCGAGCTGAAAGACCTCCGGATCGAACGTTACGGGCCCTGGGCCGCAATTGCGATACCCCACGCAACTCAACAAGACGCCGGCTCCGGCCAGGCCGGGTATGTCCTCAGACCCATCGGGCCGGTCAGAGATTACGTGAGCGACCTTGCCGTACTCGTCGATGGCAGACAGGCCGCCCGAAAAACCATCGAGGTGAACCATCCGCTCCACTTCGGCGGCTACCATTTCTACCAGCAAGAATCAGCCAGCCAAGACGAGCAGTACACCATCCTGCTGGTCAAGTCCGATTCGGGATTGGTCGCGGTTTATGCCGGAATGGCCCTGCTGTGCGCAGGGGTATTCTGGCAATTATGGTTCAGCCCTGCATGGAACTGCCTCAAACGGCGAGCGAAAGGTGGCCGGTAAGTTGACCGTCAAATACACCATCCAGGGTGTGTTGATCTACTCCGCCATGCTGGGCTGCCTTTTGGCATTCCTGGCAACGATGGCGAACTACCTCCTTCGAAAGGCCCCGGACGGCGGAGGGGTGCTCAAACTGCACCGCTGCATGCTGCTCTTCGCCTTCGTCAGCGCCGCCGCCGCGTTCGCATATCGCTGGGCCGACGTTGGGCACGTCCCGATGCAAAACATCTTTGAGGTGTTCCTTTGCATGGGCATGCTGACCCCAATAGTCTCGATCTTCTGCCGACGCTATCTCAGCATTCCCGGCCAGTCCATCGATGCCCTGCTGGCCCTGGCGATGCTCGTCCCGGCAGGATTCGTCTTCTCCGCCGGCCCGCAAAAGCTGCCCCCAGCCTTACAGAGCCCGCTCTTCGCCCCCCATGTGGCAACCTATATGCTCGCCTACGTCGTGCTGGCAAAGGCCGGCATCCTCGCCTTAGCACATATGCTGCCAATCAAGCAGCCCCACACCCAACTGGTGCCATACGAACAGGCGACCTATCGGCTGGTCTGTCTGGGCTTCCCACTATTGACGCTTGGACTGGTCCTCGGGGCAACCTGGGGCAAAATGGCTTGGGGAGACTACTGGAACTGGGATCCCAAGGAGCTCTGGTCGCTGGCTACCTGGCTGATCTACGCCATCTATCTCCACTTTCGCTACACCTTCGGTGAGCGATTCAAGACCGCCGGCGCTTCACTCGCCGTCGCCGGCTTCGCCGCCATCGTCATCACGCTGCTCTGGGTTAATCTGGCGAGAATATTCGCCGGCCTGCACAGCTACGCCTGAGGGTCTCTAAACCAGGAACCTAGCTTGCCACAGCTCGGCATCGTTGGCGCATCGCCACCACTGGTAGTACTTGCCGTCCAGCTGTTCTATGGTCGGGTAAGGATAGTACAGCATCCGTTCCTGGTCGCCGATGTAGAAACCGGTCTTCACAGAGCGGTAGATCAGGCTCTGCCGACCAATCCGGTCCACCGTCTTGGTTTCTTTCTCACCAGCCGGCTTGAGTTCGCACACGCAACTACGGATGTGGTCAAGGTTGTGATACGGCAGACCGGTTGCATCGCCCTTGGCCGGGTCCTCTGCAAGAC
>JABMQG010000470.1 GCA_013203365.1 Planctomycetota bacterium
ATCTTCACGGTAGTCTGTCAGGGTCCGGACGTGCCTGCCGTGCTGGACCGAATCTCCCTCGACAACGCCGTAGTAATCGCAACCGATGGCGATTGGCTGTACGTGGGCCTCGGGACCGAAGGATTGCAGGTTTACGACCTAACCGAACCGGCCAACCCGCAACTTCGTGGCAGCTTCGGGTCGGAAGAAGGGTTTGTCGGATACACGAATGACATAGAAATTATCGAGTCGGCCGACGGGCAGAAGATCGTCCTGCTGGCCGGAGATACCGGTGGATTGTTCAGTTTGCTGGTGGACGAAGCCGACCCGGATAACACTGTCAGCCTGCTGGATACGGAAATCGACCCCAGTGTATCCTTTAAGGGCATTGCCGTCCACGGTGACCTCGCCTGCATCGTCGGCGGCAGCAGTGGGTTGCTGTGCTACGACATCTCCAACCCCAGCAGCCTCAGACTGCTGGCCAGCACGTCGAGTTTCGTCCCCTCATTGCAGATGCGTCGCAAATACCAGAACAATCAATATTCACTTGAATTGATACCATATTACTTTTCAGATGCCGTGGCCGTCGAAACCTACAGCCACTACGCACTGGTGGCTGAACGGGCCCAGTATGGCAGGTACTTCTACGACCAATACTCATATGTCCGCAGGTCATCCGCAGTTAACCCATACGGCGGATGGGTCGGCGTATTTGACATTAGCGACCCCACAAGGCCAACCCGCGCCGGCATGATAAGACTGGACGGGCAGCAATTGCTGGACATGGACCTGCTGGGCGATCGGCTTTACCTGGCTACGGAGGACGGCCTGGTAGTCTACGATATCTCCAGACCCAACGCGCCCAAGAGACTCGGGTTCTTGCAGATGGACCTGCAGACACTGAAGGTCAGCGCGGTGCACGATACGGCTATGGTTACCACCGCCGCCGGCATGTACTTCATCGACGTCTCCGACCCCCGACATATGACGGTGCAGTATTACCTGGACGACAATCTCTCCTCGATCGGCGCAGGCGAAGTGATCGGCAGAAACATATTCCTGCCGGGCAGCGGCTTGGGTGTGCTTCGCCTGGACGGTGAGCCACTGGGCCAGATCGTCGTGGACAAAAAGCAAACCGTTATGGACGACAACGACGTACCGGTGACTATAAGAATCTCCGGTGGCGGACAAATCCGCGTACATACCGACACGTTGGGCGAAGGGTACATCGAACGGCTGGAGATTTACAACACCACCCTATCCACCAGGGTGACTGTTCGCACCCCGAAGAGGCAAACCACCACAATCGGCGACATCGACGTCTCCGGGCCGCTAAAAAGCCTTTCGGCGAAGACCACAGTCGTCACCGGCGACATTATCATCGAAGGCCCCATTCGAAAGCTAACGCTCGGGGACGTCGGAGACGGTTTGGACCGCTGGGAGCAGACGCTCACCATAGGCAATGCACCCGAACCGAACCCCAAGGCCGCCGTGACCATCAAGTTAGGCCGTGTTGAAGACCTGCGTATCGAATCGGATATCACGATCAAGTCGATCACCGCCGCGGCCTGGTTCGACGATGAAAGCGACTGGAGCGAAGACCCCCATGAAGTGCCCGTAGACGTTGCCGACTACATCGCAGCACCCGCCCTGGGCCGGCTGAAGATAACCGGCGCCAGGGCCTACGACGGAGATCTCCAGGCCGATCTGATCGTCGGTGAAGGCGAAGGCTCCCTAGGGTATGTTAAAATCGACGGCAATTTGACTGGCAGCTGGTTCGCCAAGGACGTCAAGAGCGTCTCGGTCGGCGGGAACGTTGATGGCTTTACGATGGAACTGACCCAGCCGGTCACGGCCAATAAACGCCTGCTGGCCCTGGGCAAGATGAAAGTGGCCGGGAAGATCGTCAACACCTCTATACGCACAGCCGGCAGTATCGGCGCAATCTCCGCCGGCGCCATGGAAAACAGCGTCTTGTTCGCCGGGGTCAAGGCCGACTACGACGTGGATGTATACGGCGGCGACGGCAACGGTGACGGCGTACTCGACCTGCCCACCGCGACAGGACAGTTCGCCGAGGCCGTCGATGACGTCTTCGCCTCGATTAAAAGCCTCACCATAAGGGGCAGCAAGGCCCTCACAGGCGACCTGTTCATTAATTCGAACGTCGCCGCCGGCGCCATCGGGAAGGTGACCGTCAGGGAAGTCCTGCTCGACAGCGACGACGTGCCGTTCGGCTTCGCCGCGGCCGACAGCCTTAAGTCGCTGTCCTGGCTCCAAGGGCGCGAAAGGTATCGCTGGGGAACTGCCGGCTGGCCGGAAGACACCGAGGATCTCCAAGCGACCGTCTTCGGGCAGTGAGGCACACCCTGATACCCCGGCGAAGGAAAAGGAAAAAACTTGAAAGAGCGTCTGGCCGGTCTATAATCAAGGATGTGGATGGTTTGTAGA
>JABMQG010000471.1 GCA_013203365.1 Planctomycetota bacterium
ATCGTCCACTTGCGATACTTGCCTGCCGAACATTACCTTCAGGTGACGAGGGTAATTCCATATGCTCCTCCCGTCACTCTGGATATCGGTGCTAAATGGATTTGGCTCTCCATGGTTTGGGAATCATAGGTGTCTTTATGTCTCGAATTTATAGAATATAATCGTCGCTGGGTGGCCGATAGAAGGGCAAGGGAACTGTTGTTAGTGGATCGTTTTGCGATAAGGAAGCTCTGGCCAGGGAGAAAAAGGACATTAATTCACAATTCTAGGTAAGGAGAACCAGCGGTGAACCTTAACGACAAGAAATACTCTCAATATGCTTTGGTTCGGGAGATGATGGACACGGCAAACGTGGTGCGAGGCTTCGACGCCTCGCGACCCGCAAAGGTAGCGGGGCAGATCAAGTCGGCAGGCAGATTGATGCTGACCGGTGAGGGTTCCAGCCGAATTTTCCCGGCCAAGAATGCGATTCGCAAGGCGCTTAGGTGGGGTCTGGACGTGGGCATCACTACCGAAGGCTCGCGCCAGGCGGCGCAGTATGACCTGTCGAAGTTCGCTGTCTTTTGCGCGTCAAATTCCGGGCGAACGAAGGAAGTGGTCCTCCTGGCGAAGAAGCTCGCCGCCGCCGGCAATGGCCGGTGCTATGGCCTGACAGCTAACGAAGGCACGCTGCTCGCCGAGGCAGTTAAGGAAGCGTTCGTGTTGTCCTGCGGCTGGGAGCAGGCAGTGGCCGCCACAAAGAGCGTCGTTGAGCAAGCGATGTTCTATCAATCGATTCTCTATCACGTTGCCGGCAGGGACCCGGGCCGCGACCTGGCGGGCCTAGCCGCGAAGATCGAACAGGTCATGACGATGCCGATTGATGCGAGCATTGTCACCAAGGCAGTCAACGCCCCTACGATCTACTTCGCCGGGTACAACGATGGTGTTGCCGAGGAGTTGACGCTCAAGACGAACGAAATCACCCGCAAGAAATCCGATTTCCTCGAAGGTACCTACGCAGTTCACGGCATCGAGGAGGTTATGGACAGCGATGATATCGTCTTTGTCGTGGATCCGATGGAAGAGGAGGTCGAAAAGTTTCAGGAGGTGTTAGTCGACGGTGTGGGCCTATCCGTGGTCGCCATTGCAGATCGGCAAACGCCTTTCCCGACGATTCGCGTGCCGACCGCGGGCGAGATGGCGCCGTACGTCTATCTCACAGCCGGGTGGAACCTGCTCGTGGAGATCGGCCTGGCATTGGGTATAGACCTAGACAAACCTGAACGTGCTCGCAAAATCGGCAATGAGTTCATGGGATAAAAGGTGAGGATATTTTCCGTCTTCTCAACAACAGGCGAACTTAAGGCCTTTTGCCAGCATGAGTTGAGATTTGACAGAGTGATTTTGGAAAAGCTATTGACAAATCTGCGATTCTGTGATCTAATGTTTTCTGGTTGCGATCATTAGGGCCGTCTAGAGCGGCCCTCTTTTATGCGCATATTACCCTAACTCCTTGTGTTGCAACTTACTATGAAGTAGCATGGCCTGGGCGTAGTCCCTGGCTGCGCCCTTTCCCCTCTTTCCTGAAGCCCTGTTGCCGGATTCACCGGGTTGGCTATAATGCCACAAGAGATAAGTTGTGACAGACTGGCAGAAGGGAATAGACGATGACAGAGCTTTCGCATAGCAGCCTCTTATCGCGTGTAATTGCAGGTAACGATCTCACCGAGGACCATGCCCGCTGGGCGTTCGATCAGATCATGGACGGCAACTGGACCGAAGCACAGATTGCGGCCCTGTTGGTCGGCCTGGCGGCAAAAGGCGAGACAGTGGGCGAGTTGAGCGGTGCAGCCGGCGCAATGCGGGCTCACGCCGTGCTGGTGGACACCGGCGGCGCCGAAGTGGTGGACACCTGCGGCACCGGTGGCACTGGGATCAGCACGTTCAACATTTCCACCGCCGCCGGCATCGTGGCGGCAGGCGCCGGCGTGTGTGTGGCCAAGCACGGCAACCGCACCAACACCCGCGCCAGCGGCTCGGCCGATGTGCTGGCTGCCCTGGGCGTGAATATTGAGTGTAACGCGGACACCGAGGCCCGCTGTCTGAAGGACGCTGGAATCTGCTTCAGCTTCGCCGTCAAGCACCACCCGGCCATGAAGTACGCTGGACCGGTTCGCAAGCAGCTTGGGGTACGGACGATTTTCAACGTTCTTGGTCCACTGACCAACCCGGCTGGCGCTCGCCGCCAGGTAATGGGGGTGCCCTCTGACCCCCTTACGGAAACCATCGCCGGCGTGCTCCGCGCCCTTGGGGCTGAGCGCGCAATGGTGGTGCACAGCGCCGACGGATTGGATGAGATATCAACAACCGCCCCGACCACCATCGCCGATTTGTGCGACGGCGAAATCACTGTGCGGGTGTTCGACACGACCGATCTTGGCCTGCCACGCGCGAACCTGGACGATCTGCTGATCGATTCGGCCGAGGCCTCGGCGGCCGTTATTCGCGATGTCTTAGCCGGCAAACAAGGCCCGGCCCGCGACATTGTGGCGGTAAACGCCGCTGCCGTTGTAGTAGTGGCTGGGTTAGCCGACGATCTGCCCGGCGGGATTGCCAAAGCCATAGAAAGCATCGACACCGGCGAAGCCGCCCGGGCACTGGCTAAACTGATCGCTTTTTCCAACGACGACAGCTAGAGCGGCTAACCATTCGATGTGGTGCTGCAAAAATGGCGAGGACGGGCCTTTTGCGGCATAGTCTTGCATCGAAGACAACACTGCCGGGAGAATCTCCCAGGGGGCGGCGGTTTTGTTGTTGGGCGGGTTTCCCCCCGTTCACCTTCAGATTGAAACGCCGATAGGATATCATGGAAAATTGTTAATCGATTTGAAGAGGGTTTGAGCCTGTATAGGAACGAAAGAATGAAACAAGTAAACGTGTTGCCTGTGGGGAAGTTTGGCCGAGATTTCATTCCCGCTGATTTTTTGCCTGAGGGCAAGGACGAGTACTATCTGCGGAACGAACAGTCGATTAAGCCTGCCAACTACTGGCGCAACCTTCTGGCCGATGAGATTGAAGCCCTCGTCAAGAACGCCAATACCTGTGAAGACTGGGACAGCCTCCTCGTCACCGACGCGTTCGAGCCGCACTGGATCAAGAACTGCGAGTTCTCCGGGCTGGTTCGCATTGGCAAGCTGGAAAACGTCCTCCTAACCCATCACGACCTGCAGATGCCGGCCGGCATTACAAACAGCCGCATCATCTCATGTGACATCGGCGACAACTGTGCGATCCACGACGTTCGCTACCTGGGGCATTACATCATAGGCGATCGTGTGATGCTACTGAACATCGACGAGATGCACACCAGCAATCACGCCAAGTTTGGCAACGGCATCCTGAAGGACGGTGAGCAGGAAGAGGTGCGCACCTGGATGGATCTGATCAACGAAACTGGTACCCGGGCCGTCATGCCTTTCGACGGCATGACTCCGGCCGATGCGTACATCTGGGCCAAGTACCGCCAAGATGCCACCTTGCAGAAGATACTCGGCCAGATTACCCAGAATCAGTTCGATTCCCGCCGGGGCTTCTACGGGACGGTGGGCGACGCCTGTGTTGTCAAAAGTTGTCGTATTATCAAAGACGTCAAGATCGGCCCGTGCTGTTACGTTAAGGGTGCTAACAAACTCAAGAACCTCACAATCAACTCCAGCGAAGAAGAGCCCACCCAGATAGGCGAAGGCGTAGAGCTGGTCAACGGCATTATCGGGCTTGGCTGCCGGATATTCTACGGTTGCAAGGCCGTGCGGTTCATCATGTGCAACAACACCAACCTCAAGTACGGCGCACGACTGATTCACTCGCTTTTGGGCGACAATTCCACTGTCTCCTGTTGCGAGATGCTTCACAACCTGATGTTCCCCGCCCATGAGCAGCACCATAACAATTCTTTCCTGACTGCATCGCTGCTGCTGGGCCAGAGCAACTTGGCCGCAGGGGCGACAGTAGGCTCCAACCATAACAGCCGAGCCAACGACGGCGAAATCCAGGCCGGACGGGGCTTCTGGCCGGGACTTTGCGTTACGCTGAAGCATTGCTGTCGGTTCGCTTCCTTCGCTCTGCTGGTCAAGGGCGACTATCCGGCGGAGCTGGACATTCCGCTGCCGTTTACCCTCATCAGCAACGATGTTGCCAACGATCGGCTTGTCGTCATGCCGGCATTCTGGTGGATGTACAATATGTACGCCCTGGCTCGGAACACGTGGAAGTTTAACTCCCGCGACAATCGCAGGATCAAGACTCAGAACATAGAGTTCGACTCGCTCGCTCCCGACACAGCCGAGGAGATGTTTACGGCGATGACGCTGCTGGAAAGGTGGATCGCCAAGGCCTATCTGCGAGATGCCAACGAGACGACGGAAGGGACCGGCGACAACGAATTGGCCGCACTGGGTAAAAGGCTGTTGATGGATGAAACCGAAAAGACCGCGACGCTGGAAATCGTTGGCGAGAACATGGAGAACTCCAATCGGAAGGTTCTCATCCCCAAAGCGAGCAAAGCCTACCATGCCTATCGACAAATGCTGCACTACTACGCCATGACGAATCTGCTGGACTACAGGCAGGCAAACATGGACGCCACGCTGGAGTCCATGTGCCAGGCCTTGGCCGGTCCGCGACAACGGCAGTGGGTCAACCTCGGCGGGCAGCTCGTGACGAACGAAGACGTGGAACAGTTGCTGGCAGACATCAAGGCCAACAAGTACGACTCTTGGCCGGCGATACATCAGGCTTACGATCGGCTGTGGGAAGAGTACCCCGCCGTCAAGCAGCGACACGCCTTCGCCACGCTCATGACACTGCTCGAAGTCGGTCGGCTGACGCCCCAACTATGGAATGCCGCGCTGCAAGAGGTCATGCGCACCAAGGAATTTGTGTGCGAGCAAGTGTATCTCACCCGAAAAAAAGACTATGAAAACGCCTTCCGCCAAATCACCTTCAGCAACGCAGATGAAATGACCGCCGTGATGGGCAAGCCAGAGGATAACAGCTTCGTCAAGCAGGTACGCCAAGAGACGGAGGTATTCAGGAAAATTGTGTCTGCAGCTCGGTTCTGAGGGTCTTCTCCGGAATCGCACTGACAGATTTGTGAGTTTTCCGCTGAGCGGTTTGCGGGACAAGCATTGGAATCGGTCCGTATAGTGCAAGAAGCCACGGACAAACCCTGCGATACATGATTCAAGCGAAGCAAAATCATCTTGACCGCTGTGTCAAGCCAAAGTAGCCCCGATAGAGGTACCGTCCCGATCATCAATCCTGCCTCTCCCGCGGTCCACTTACTCCTTTCTACTCTCTGAATGGCCGTAACAATCAGGTGGAACGCACGTTAGCACTACAACGCTACGAAGGCCTGTTTCCGCGTCCTTGTAGGTCAACGGCACGTGGTTTCCGAACGCCTGGAAACACGGGCTTGGGCTCCGGGGAGCCGCTCACGCAGACGGCCTGCAAGGTCGGGTCTGCGTTATTCACAAGGCAGGTCTTCATAACTCATTGAAGGCGTTAATATTACATCCTATGTAGCGTTGTAGTATTAGCGGTGGCCAGAAAAACTCCTCGCACACCCCATAAGTATAGTATTCCCCGCACTCTGCTATACACATCATAATGCGGTACCTCCTCTCATAACTCGGAGGTCGCAGGGGCGGCTGCTGGGGCGGCCGCTTGTGGTTTTCCGTAGGGGTCTGTAGAATCGTTGCCTCGGCGGTCGCTTCGCCGAGGTGAAGCTAAAAGGAACCGGTGCAGTGGATCATTTTGTATACAGGTCGGAAAGGCTGTTCTGCGAGAACGTGGACCTGGAGATGCTGGTTGGCGAAATCGGTTCGCCGGTGTACGTCTACAGCACCGCGACCCTTCGCCATCACTACATGGCCTTGTCCGAGGCGTTCGCCCCGCTTGCTCCGACGATCTGCTTTGCCGTCAAGAGCTTGTCGAATCTAAGCGTCCTTCGTCTGCTGGCAGGCCTGGGAGCTGGCTTCGACGTGGTCAGCGGCGGCGAGATCTTCCGTGTCAGATGCGCCGGGGCCGACATGGGCAAGGTTGTTTATGCAGGGGTGGGCAAGACCGATCGTGAGCTTCGCGAAGCCATCGCCGCCGGCGTCGGTATGTTCAACGTCGAGAGCGAAGAGGAGTTTGAGAATCTCGCCCGACTGGCCCGACTGGCCGGGCAGCCCGTCCAGGCCGCCCTGCGAGTGAACCCCGACGTTGATCCCAAGACCCACACCTACACCACCACCGGCAAGAAACAGACGAAGTTCGGGGTCGATATCGACCGCGCCGAGCGGTTCTTCACCACCTACGGCCACGACGGATTCGCGCGGCTAACCGGCATTCATCTGCACATCGGCTCGCCGGTGAACGAGACTGAGCCCTACGCCGAGGCAATAAGCAAGGCCATGGTGCTGATCCGGACCTTGCGCGATGCCGGCTACAGCCTGGAGACGCTAAACATCGGCGGCGGCTACGGCGCCGATTACCAGACCGGTCAGTCACCCTCAGCGGCCGACTACGCCGAAACCATCGTTCCGCTGCTCCAAGGCAGCGGCCTGAAGATCATAATCGAGCCTGGCCGACAGATCGGGTGCAACGCCGGCATCTTGCTGACCGAGGTTCTTTACGTCAAGGCGGGCGGTGACAAGCAGTTTGTGATCGTCGACGCGGCAATGACTGAACTCATTCGCCCGGCCCTGTACGGCGCCTGGCATTTTATCTACCCCGTCCGCCTGGCCGCGGGGGTCCAGACGCCCCGGCGAACGAAGGATTTCGCACCACCCGGCGCGGTGAAGGTTGACGTGGTAGGCGGTGTGTGCGAGAGCGCCGATTTCCTTGGCAAGGATCGCATGCTGCCGCCCGTGCGACGTGGCGACCTGTTGGCGGTCTTCGGCACCGGGGCCTACGGCTTCACCATGTCCAGCCAATACAACTCTCGCCCACGCGCGGCAGAGGTGCTGGTTGACGGCGACGACTACCGCGTCGTCCGCCGGCGAGAAACCTACGAAGACCTCATTGCTCCGGAG
>JABMQG010000472.1 GCA_013203365.1 Planctomycetota bacterium
ACACCAATATGCACTAACTTAGTGCGCAACGTATCAGTTGTCCCCGGAGGTTTTTTCGAACAATCGCGGTTGGTTGCGATAGTGGGCCGGTGTGTCCTTGAGTTCCTTGGCTTCGTCGATGAACTCACCGACGTCCTGAAACTCGCGGTATACGCTGGCGAAGCGGACATAGGCAACCGCATCCAGGGCCCTCAGGTGCCTGCACACCACATCGCCGATGAATGCCGAGGGCACTTCTTTGGCATACTGGCGGTATATTTCTTCTTCCGCGGCTTCGACAATGCCTAGCAGCTCCTGCTCGCTGATGGGCCTCTTGTAACAAGCGGCGCGGATTCCGGCTAGAACCTTGTTTCTATCATATGGCACGCGCGAGCCGTCCTTTTTCACCACCGTCAGGCGAATGCTGTCCTCTACCCGCTCATAGGTAGTGAATCGGCGATGACATGCCAGGCACTGGCGGCGTCTGCGGACCATCCGCCCGCCGTCGCTGCTGCGCGAGTCGATAACTTTGTCTCTGTCCTGTCCACAAAACGGACACTGCATCACCCGTCTCCCGGCGAATCGAAGTGAAATCTACATCTTGAATAAGGAATAGAGTCTACCGGCCACCTGTGGGGTGTCAAGGCCTTACCCATGTCAGCGTTATTCGCAAGCCGATCCGTTATGAGTCGGTAAACTCACGAGCCGGTCTTGCAGGCCGCATGACTATCTTCACGGCAGCGAGCCGTTAAGGGCGGTGGAGCGATCGACCCTGACGTGCCGATATAGGTTCATATTCTTATTATTCATAGCAACCGCTTGAATTATCGGGAGTTAAGTAGCAATGGCGGCAAAGCCGGCCCGAGGGCCCACGATCATCCTGGTGGACCCGTCATATTACAGGCTTTTCAAGGATTCCTACTCGCTTTCCAGGTACCCGCTATCGTTGGGGTACCTGGCGGGTCAGGTCCGCTGGCTGACCGATTGGAACGTGGTCGTCTACAATGCCGATTTTCGGCCCGAAGCCGAGCCGTATCAGCTAAGCCACCTCTGTGGTGCGGGCTTTGAATCGTATCTGGCCAACCTTGCCAACCCGCAGGCAGCGATCTGGCAAGAAATCTCCCAGACGCTTGCCGGTTATGCCCCCAAGGTAGTTGGAATCTCGTGCAAGTCGCAGACCTTTGCCTCGGCCTGCCTCGTGGCCAGAATGGTCAAACAGGTGAACCCGCAAACCCAGGTGATAGTTGGCGGCCCGCATGCGGCCATGGTCGGTCCTGAGATACTTTCCTGCCTGGACGTTGACGTAGTTGTTCGCGGGGAAGGCGAGCAGACGATCATAGAATTGCTGGATGCCTTCCGTGCCGGCCGGCCGCTCGACGGGATTGCCGGCATAGTGTTCCGCAAGAACGGTCAGGTCGTGCAAAACCCGTCTCGCCCGTTCCTGGCCGACTTGGACAGTTTGTGCTATCCGCACGAGGCGGCGGAGGAGGTCCTGCACGATTACGCCCTCTACCCGCTGGACGGCTTCAGCCACGTCTTTGCCACCCGGGGTTGCCCGTACGACTGCTTCTTTTGCGGCTCCAAGAACGTTTGGGGTCGAAAGGTGCGGTTCCGTTCGGCCGAAAACGTCGTGGAGGAGCTTCGTCGGCTACAGCGGTTTGGGCTACGCTCGGTCCACTTCGACGACGACACGTTCGGCGTGAAGCCAGCATATATTCGCCAACTTTGCGACGCTATACGCAGAGACTGCCCGCACCTGAGTTGGAGTTGCGAACTGCACGTGAACCTAGTGACCGACCAGGTGTTGGCCATGATGGCCAGCGCCGGGTGCAGGGCGATCCAGTTGGGGATCGAGTCGGGAAACAACGAAATTCTCAAGCAGATCCGCAAGGGGTTCTCCATCGACAAGGCCATCGCAGCTGCCGAGGCCATTGGTCGGCACGGGATGGCGGTTCAGGCGTTTTTTATGGTCGGTTTCCCGCATGAAACAGAAGCCACACTCACCGAGACCGTCACGGCAATGAAGAAAATCAAAGGGCAACTAAGCTACAGCATCTTCACCCCTTATCCGGGTACGGAGGCGTTCGAGTATTGCAGTCGTCGCGGGCTGGTGGGGGACGACTACGACCCCGCCCTGCACAATCATCAAAGCCCGTTAAACTGTTTTTGTGAGCACATCAGGCCCGATCGGTTCCGCCTTCTCGTTTCTCGAATCGAGCGCATGGTCGAGCGAAACAACCGGCCCGGCAGCCTTTGCCGGCTGCTGGCATATCGGGGCAGTATTGGCCGTGCGATCCAAAAGGGCTGGGCCAAACTCAGAAGGAATGTATTGTCGCACGCGGGCAGGGGCTCAGCGTCAGGTGGATTTGATAGAGATGGAGTTTGAGAGCCCCTAACAGAATGCGGCTGCCATCGGCTTGCCTTGGGCTTAGGACGATCGGATTGGCGGGTCGGCGGCACCCGTGCGAGTTCGATGAAGTGAATGGGTCGGGCTTACTTCGCGGGCGGATTGTCAGGCTTGTCGAACCGAAACTGGACGGTCAGTTCTGTCGGCTCCTGCAATGTCAAGCCGGTCGGCAGAATCACATCCACCTTGCGTGACAGCCAGCTCACCGGTTGGAGATCTGCGTTGGTGATACGCACGAACGCCCGCAGGCTGCCAGGGTTGGCGTTTGCTTTGTCGATCTCCGTCCGCGGGCCTTTGATCTTCAGATTCGGACGCCAGGGACCCAGTGGGGAGGGTTCTTTTCGGTACAGGACTAAGCCCTCTTCGGCCACTTGCTCCCAAACCTCGGCCGAGGCTAGCAGTTCGACATTGACTTGAAGAGTGGCGATCTTGGTCCGTTCGCTAATGCGAAATGTTACGGTTACCTCAGTCTCGCCGAGAAGTTTGACCGGCACACCTGAGATGGCTTTGCTCAACTGGGCCGTCTTGGAAATATCTTGCCCCAGGGCCAAGCCATCCAAATCCAGTTCCTCCGTTTCGATGACCGGCGTCGAGCCGAGTACTTGTCGGTAGCTGGATGGGACGAGGATCTTGACCTTTGGCGGGCTTATCATTGGTTTGGAGGCTAACGCTGCATCGTCGCTGGTGTGAAGGCGTACGGCCGCCTCAATCGGCTCCCAGCGATCGACCTTGACGATGATGGTCCTTCGGGAAGGCGCGTTTGCTGTCAAACCGCGAAGCCGGTCCCATTTATTCAGCACGTCCAGCACATCAAGGGAGTAGCCACCGGGTTTCTGCTCCCATGCTGGATTGGCTTGGACGATGCAGGCTGGTTCTGAGCCACCGGCCGCGTCGGTCCGAAGCTGGCGAAGAAATTCGCTGAGTGTGCCTTGTGGGCCATGGCAGGTTATCCGGATCGGCAGGCCCTGGGGGTCCGGGCTGATGATGCGAAGACTGCTCTGCTGCGGAGCGACCACCTTGAGGCGAACCCATACGTCCTCACTATGGCTGCTTTCCAGATCCGCCCATACCCACGTCAGCACGCTGACGACAGCGACGGTGGCAAAAACCCGCAGCCGGCGCCACAGCGAGGGACGGCCGATCAGATCTCCCTGCTTGGGCGGCCTAGGCGGTGATTTCCAATGCCACAAATCGAACACTTTCAGGTTGACCTTTCATCCCCGCTACGGTCTTTCACGCCGGCCTTTTTCGCACCGATCGTTCTTGGCCTCAGCAGGGCTTCCAGCAGTTCCCGCAGACCGTCGACGGGCACGCCCACCGACAGTTGCCCGTCATAAGCAAGGCTGATTCGCCCTGTCTCTTCGCTGAGCACCAGCACGATGGCGTCGCACTCCTCGCTAAGGCCCAAGGCGGCACGGTGCCTGCTGCCTAACGATCGATCGGTGGCATAGCTCTCCGCCAGCGGGAATTGCACGCCTGCGGCGCTAATGCGCCCGTTTTGGATAACCACACCCAAGTCGTGCAGTGTGCTGCCTGGGTAGAAAATCGTGTTCAGCAGTTCCGCCGTCAGTGCCGCCTCGATCGGAACGCCCGTCTCCACCAATGCCCCCAGGCCTACCTGGCGCTCGATAGCAATCAGTGCGCCGATCTTATTACGGCTAAGATAGGCGACGCTTTGGCACAGTTGTCCGATCATCGCCTCGACCCTGGAGGCCTGAACGTGGAACAGCTTGGTCTGACCCAATTGCATCAGAGCCCGGCGCAACTCCGGCTGGAAGACGACCACCATAGCCAGGAAGGCGAAGAACAGGAACCTGCTGTACAAGACCTCCAGGCGATCCCACTCCCCTCCCGTCGGCAGCAGCCGGATGCTCACGTAAGCCATCACAAGGAGCAGGCCAGCGCCCTTCACCAGCCGGGCACCACGCGTGCCGCGGAGAAAACGCAGGACCCACCAAACCGCCAAGCCGATGATGACCAGCTGCAGCAGCGTCGTGAACGGGTCATACGCCCTGACGCGAGCCAAGTAGTTGATCAAGGCCAACCACGACAAAGTCGAGCAGATTGCACATGCGCTGTTGAAGTACGAGACGCTCCAGGTTGACGAGGTCCAGCAGATCCTCGACGGCAAGGGCCTGGAAAAGCCCACTGTGGGTGAGTTGTTGGCCGTCGAACAGGCCAAAAGGACACCCAAAGACGAATCCACCGACAAGGCGGGCAAGAAAGGCGACGAAGGCCCGGCCCTGGGCGCAGTGCCTCAGCTAGGGTAGGTAGTGGCAACGCCACATGGACGGTGTACAGTCGAAACGGACCCTTACGATCCGGTTCCTGTAAGCCATGACTGCCGTTCAACGGCAAAGCTCAGCTAAAGCGGTTTAAGCTTGTATGGCGACATCGCGTTGCGGCTGAGTGGTTCCATTGACCCGGTGCCAGGCCAGTTCGTTCATTTCACGGTCTTCTTTCAGGCGACCTGACGGGCCACTTCGACTTCTGGCGGTATACTTTTCGGTGGAGGGCCTCATTTCATTCCACCGGACCTGCCAAATGCGTATAATCCTGGCATGTGTCTGACACTTGAGGAGATTTTGAATTCCCATAAGACGCGGGTGCCGGTGGTGATGGCAGTCTTGAACGTTACCCCAGACAGCTTTTCCGACGGTGGCCGTTTTTTCGACCCGGCAGCTGCGGCCGCCCGCGCAAGGGAAATGGTTGCCGAAGGTGCGGATATTATCGACCTTGGGGCCGAGTCCACGCGCCCAGGCAGCGAGTATGTGTGTGCGGACGAGCAGTTCAGGCGGCTGGAGCCGGTGCTGGCGAG
>JABMQG010000473.1 GCA_013203365.1 Planctomycetota bacterium
CGTCTGAAGACTGGATCCAGGAAAGGCATCCGCGAGACTCAGCACGCGGTAGGGCCTTGGTGTCGCAGCGATGTACTCGGTTACCTCGTCCGATCCGTGCAGTTCCTTGTGCGCCTCGGAGAAACCCCAGAACTGCCGTGCGTTATTCCATAGGTCGGCACTTACTATGAAAGCCAACCCGAGACAAAGGACAGGTGCCTTAACCCGGCCCGTGAGCGCCCCCAGCACGAGCGCTCCCATCAATCCCAGGGCAACACCGCTGCCAATCGCGCCCCATCTAATGCTGGACGCTGCATTTGCGGCTACCTGCGCAACCGGAAGCTGGTATGTCTGCTCCACTCCCTGTGCCAGGAACGAAGCAAAGCCGCCGAACGCACCTATGACCGCGAGTAGCACAATGGCGCCCGCGGCAGCAAGCCAGGCGGTAGCATGCCGTTTCCCTTCCCCGCGTTGTAGCCGTTCAACACCGAATCCGGCGAACACCGCAACAACCAGCGCCACGATGTAGAGGGCCATCCCTGGTGCGCGCGTTTGTTTCACAAATGGGACGACCGAGTACCAGAGTTTGTAGAACGGTGTAGAGGCGCCCAGTGCGACCAAGATGAAGAGCAGTCCGATGCCCCCCAGCCAAAGGGCTAATCGCCGCCGTCCGGTCCCTGCCCCAAGAATCGCCAAGGCAACAACAGGCAACCCTAGATACTCCGAATGGAGCTTTAGACCGTTTGATCCCCAGTAGGTTTGTGCCCCCGACTGGCCGGCAAACCCAGACAAAAAGAACTCGGGTACATGGTTCCACGGAATGGCGAATGACGTCGCACCTTCCCATCCTCGATAGCTTTCGGCTCGCGGGGAATACGGGATGTACTCGAAGAAGGGCCAGAGCTGGATCGCCCCAATGCCGAATCCAACTACAACCGCTCCGAGTGCCAGCGACAGACTCACCACCCGCTCACGCAGGGGTCGCTCCGCGGCTTCGCCAAACGTCAGATAGAGAGCGAACAGGCCGGCAGCGATCAACATGTACTGGGCCATCTGCGGATGTGGGCTGAGAAGTGCCAGTCCTACTGTCAGCGCGAGCAACCCGTAGCCTTCGAAGCGCCGTTCTCGAATCGCCAGAACGAGCGCAAGGAGTGCCAACGGAAGGAGAGTTGTAACAAACAGCTTTCCATCGTGTCCGGGTTGCACATACGATCCAATGACACCCGATAGTTGGTACGCGAGGGCGCCGACGACGGATCCCACCCACGACACCTTCAACTTCCGCAGAAACAAATATGTGAAGAAGCCAGCAAGGACGTAGTGGACCACAAACCCGAGGTTCATTGCCAACGCGGTGGGAAGAACAAGCCGTAGCCACGCCGTCGGATAGAAGATGTCTCCATGCATGCCGGCCACATAGGGGAGGCCGCCGAAAATCCCGGGATTCCACAGAGGTATGTGCCCTAGAGCCTTCCATTGCTCGGCCTGCCAGTGGCGCCAGGCATACCCTGTGGCGTACTGGTCACTTGCGGGGCCGGCAAGGAACTGCCCGCTCCACATCGGCAGGGATAGGACCACAATCCAAACCAGGCACAGAGCAAGCGCCACAAGTGCCGGGTATGGTGGTGTAAATTCTCCGTTGAACTCGTCAGGCTGATGTGTCAACCGAGATCTCCTTTCGGCGATCCACAAACAGTACGACCAATGCCGCTGATGCTTCCGTGAATGTCAACAGGAGTCGGGCGGCGATGCTCAACGCCAGCGCTCCGCCACTCCCGAGGATGGGGGCTAGCAATGCAACGAACACCAGCTCTCTTACGCCGACTCCTCCAGGTGCAAAAAGGGCCAACAGTCCAACAATATACCCGGCTGCGAACACGCCTGTAGCCTGGAACGCGGAGAGATCAGTGTTACCAAAGATGCCCTTTGCCAGCATCCAGAACGCCATCCCGTAGGCTATCCAGCTCGTGAGCGTCACAACAGTCGCCAAAATGGCCGTTCGGACCGGAAGCGCGCGGAACTCCATGTTGGGACGGGCCAGACGTCCGAGTCGTTCTACCATCGGTTCCCAAACAAGCACACCGACAACGCATCCAGCCAAACACAACGCACCGGCAAGCGCGAGTGGTGTGGCCGCGCCGGGTGCCGCGGCGCTCACGACGAGCGCGCCCGTGCCAATGGCGATCGCCTGCATCACGACGGCCGAACCTGCAGCAGCCCATCCCGCGACGCCGGCCCGCTGGGCTAGTACGGCCAGCGCTGCAATGCTCCATACCTTGCCGGGCAGGTAGCGACCTAGATTCGACAAACACCATATCCGCGTTGCCGGAAAAAAGTCCAACGTTTGGTTCCACCCGAGGAGTATGCGGCGCCATGCCTCGATCAAGAGCCCGTATGTGAGCCATACCGTGAGCGCCGCCGAAAGGATCCATAGTGGGCGTATGCGGAATGTCACATCCAGTGTGCCTAGCTCGGTCCAATTGGAGAAAACAGACCTGCCGACAAACCCTATCAGCAACGCTGCGAGGATCGTTTGGCCGATCCAGACGAGCACCTTTCGGGTCTTGGCGCTATCCACGAGACAACGCCTGCAAGTACACGTCTTCAAACACCGCTGCCACAGCAGCCGGATTGAGTCGTTTCTTGAGAGTCTCACCTCTCTCGGAGGCGAGACGCCTGCTCTCCGGGTTTTCGAGAATATCTTCGATGGCCCGCGCCATTTGTCTGGCATCGGTTGCGTCGACCAACCTTCCAGCCCGATCCGGAGGGACGATGTCCGTAATCCCTCCACCTTGGCGGGCGGCTACCACGGGCACGCCGAGCATGAACGCCTCTGCGGCGGCGAGACCCAAACCCTCATTTAAAGCTGGGAATGCGAAGACATCCGCGTCACCGATTGTGTCCGGAATGTTCTCCGGTGGGACAGCTCCGACAAATTGGGCTAGGTCGGCGATGCCAAGGTGATTGGCCCGGTATTCGAGAGACTGTCGATCCGGTCCGTCTCCGACAACCTTGAGGCTTACGGTCTTGCCCTGCTGCTTGAGTATGGCGATCGCCTCCAGTAC
>JABMQG010000043.1 GCA_013203365.1 Planctomycetota bacterium
GCCCTGGAATATGGCGAAGTCGAAGATGTCCACGTCGCCGTCGAAGTCGAAGTCGCCGCCGGTCCACATGGCCGCCTGCCGGCCGTAGTTGGTCTGGAAGATCGCCCAGTCGAAGATGTCCACGTCATTGTCCAGGTCGACGTTGCCGGCGAGGAGGGCAGGATTATCCACAACGTGAAGCACCGTCTGGGCTAACGATGGCTGCTCGTCGCCAATTACGTCGAAGAGGTTGAACTCGGCGTACTCGCACGTCGGCGCGCCGCCGGTGAAGGTACCATGGGCCAAAAGCAGCGGGGCCTCGTAAACCGCCTGGAGCTCTTCATGCTCCGGAACCGCCGGCCAGCCCTCCGGCGGCGTCAAATCGCCAGCGGTCTGGCCAAAACCGTAGATCAGGTTTACGCCGTCATGTATGGTGTTCTGGGTTCCGGCCAGTTCCAGATCCCCCACGCAGTTGATGCCCCGCCAGACGAATCCGTCACGTAAGACCCGGGTGTAATCTTTGTTCCAACCTTCCACGTAAGGGCCCACATTGACCAGCGTGTCGTGACCGGTTAGCCTCACGCCATAGCTTGCTATGCCGGCGTTGTCGCCGGCGCTTGCCTGGACCTGAAGCAGGTACAGGCCCGAATCCTGGTTGTAGGTAAGCGTCAAATCCACCGTCCCCGTCGTCGACGCCATTGCGGCGACACAGGCGAAAAGGACCGCCATCACAGCCATTGTTACTGTCGTTTTCATTGCATTGCTCCCCACAAAAGCATCAGAGATCACCCAGGGGCGTCGATTACAACGCATTGACACCTCGACGCCGGCGGGTTTGCGTGCGTGCCGAAGTTGCCCTAAAAGTGTTCCAGAATACTTGTATCCCGCCCTGTGGTTATTCTATGCCAGAAAATTTAGTAGTCAACAAGTTAGGTAACGGTGTTCTTTGCTGCCCCCGTAATCCGCACAGTAGCGTGAATGGAGTTTCCCTCAACCAGACACCGCAAGATAGCCGCTCGTTTTTCTTTGGTCAGCTGATTCATACTGACCAATTATACTTGATCGGTCAAGCACAGTCAAAGGCTATTTGTTTTTTTTATTTGGAAGGGCAAACCTTGTGCAGGGGGTCCCACCATACCGCGTAGAAGACATCGCCTATCTTAACGCCCCATAGTCTCTTGGCGGACCCAAACCGGAAACGCCACAGCTCGTCATAGTCGCCTTTCACTTGCTGCGCAAGTCGCTTCCTGGCGTCAAGTAAAATTGTGTCTGGGTCAATCGGATGGTCGCGTTTATGGCTATCATTGCGCACTTCTTTCCATTTTCGGCTCTCGTAAGCTTTCAGCTGTTGCCCAATCTCCGTGAAAGGCATCTCCCGATAATTATCATAACACCATCTATAAGCATCGAACTTAGAGAATGACCACCGAACCTTGCAGTCCTCAGACTGTAGGAAAGAAATGTGGGTCGGCGTCTTCGTCAGCTCTACTTGCGCACCAGACTTTGGCTGTTTCTTCCTGTGCTTAGGCACTCGGCCCCCTAGAGGCCCCCGTAGTACTCCGCCATGCTAGCCTTGGTGATTTCGCGATTGCCTCGCTCACCAGCCTGCAAGCCCGCGCGAGCGCCCAGCCACGGCCCCTCTGCATGAGTCAAGTCGCTCAGCCACTGAGAAGGTTTCTCGCCATAGTAAGCCAGGACGGCATCAACAGTCTCCCGCTCTTGCGGAGACAAAGCCCTCGCGCTCCCCTCGATAGACTTTCGGCTCACCCTGAACTTGCCCTGATGCTCGTAGTACAACACACGAGCCACAGGACCGTTGGCCCAAGCCTCTATGCGAGCCTGAAACAGAGGCCTTTCATCCCACACAAGAGACCATGCCTGCGAGTAGTACACCAGCTTCTGGAGCTTCATCGCAGTCATGGACCCCTGTTTGTTCAGGATGTACGCAGCGACATCTATAACTCGCGCCACAGTCTCACCCCTTCCCTTTCCTCAGTCCTCCATTGTAGAATATCGGCTTACGCAGGGATGTGCAAGTGGTTTTTCTACTTTTTCTTAGCCCACCTTGCCTTCGCCGCCTTTTTCGCTATCTCCCGCCTCTTTTCGGCAGATAACTTCGCGGCCCTAGCCTTACCGCCCTTCAACCCGCCCAGCCTGCCTAGGGCGACAGCGGCGATATTCTTGCCTTCAGCCTGCGCTTTTGCAAGGAAATCCTCAGCCTCACCGGTGGCTTGGTCAACAATGGACTTCGCCAAGGTGTTCAGGTCGTGTTTGCTTGACCGCTTAGCCATCGCGCTTCAATTATACGCCATGCTTGAGCGGTCAACAAGGGAAATTGCTCTATTCACTTTTCAAACTGACCCACTACCACAAGTTAAACAGGCTTTTAGCGATTTTTTTCGATGCCGCTAACCAATTTTTCAAACGTAACTTATAGTCAGCACAGTCAACGGCGCGTCCGGCTTTTCTCATTGTGTTTTGTCCACATTTGGCCATCTGCCGGCTTTGCCGGAGAGGTTCACCGTCTCGGCCGCCGCGAGCCTTGCAGCACGACGGCCGAGACCAGCAGCAGTTCCGGCTCCCGCACGTGCACCTAAATTTGCCCTACCGTATCGACCAATTGCCCCTCGCGGACCAGTATTCTCATCCAGTTATCCGTCTGCACCGCAGCCGCACCCGCAAAAACCGTCTCTCCGCCGGCAATGACGGTTCGGGCGGCTCATAAGAGAATGAGGACGTTGTGGGCGATGGCGTTGAGTTCGACGATGGGAACAAGCTGCCGACGAAAACCGGGCATACCCGAGAGGCGGCAGCGGACCTTCGGCGCGGGTCTCTTTCTCCGCCTCGTTCAATGCTGCATTATCGAGTTATTTTACTTCTGCCAGCCTAGCGTAATACCGAGGATAGCCAGTTGCAC
>JABMQG010000474.1 GCA_013203365.1 Planctomycetota bacterium
CTCAGCTTCCGCGCCGCAGTAGCTGGCGTCCAACTGGGCGCACTTAGCGGTGATAGCGGCCGTCTGGTCGGTTATCTGATCCAGCTGCGACTGCAGGCCGGTGCGCTCCTGCCGAAGCCGATGATACTGCGCCAGGCTGTAGAGCGCCCGCAATCCCTTTAGCTGCTCACTGTAGGCCTGATAGTTTCGGGCCTTGCCCGCCTGGTGCTTGATCGACCGCAAGCTCTTGGCCACTTCCGCGAGTATGTCGTTCAGCCGGAGGAGATTCTGTTCGACGCGTTCGAGTTTTCGTTCCGCTTCGCGTTTTCGGGCCTTGTATTTGCTGATCCCGGCGGCCTCTTCGAAGATAATCCTGCGCTCGACAGGATTGGCCTGTAGCAATTCCGCCACTCGCCCCTGTTCGATCAGGCTGTAGGCGCTGCGTCCTATGCCTGTGTCCATGAACATTTCCCGAATGTCGCGCAGTCTCGCCACCTGCTTGTTGATGAGGTATTCGCTTTCACCTGAACGGTACAGCCTTCGGGTAACGCTGAGCAGATGAGGCTTCTTCGCGTCGCCGGCCGGCACCGCCGGCTGGAGCAGGCCGGAGGTGTTGTCGAATTCCAGCGTGACCTCGGCCATCCCCGATGATCGCCGGGTCGATGAGCCGTTGAAAATGACGTCCATCATCTCCGTGCCGCGGAGACTCTTGGCCGATTGCTCACCGAGCACCCACTTGACCGCGTCCACTACGTTGGACTTGCCGCACCCATTTGGCCCGACCACGCAGGTCAGGCCGTCGTCGAAGACGAATTCGGTGCTGTCGCAGAAGCTCTTGAAACCGGCAAGAAGAAGTTTTCGTAATTTCATAGTCTTGTGCGTCCTCCGTGGCGCCACTCGTCCCATCACTTTTAGGGACGAATCCGACCATCCTGGTCGAACGTTCACTCAAGGGCTATCGGCCGAATCCGGCCGGCCGGCTGGCGATTGTCCTGCGAAGATTTTGCTTATCGCATCCGGTCTCTGCAAGACAAATTCCGCGGGAATCGCCTTCACCGACCCGTTCTCGCATAGTTGTTGGACCACGCCCACCACCTGTGAATAACTCAACCCCAGTGCGTCGAATGTGCCATCGGCCGCCTGCTTCGGCAGGCCGCCCATAACCTTTACAAGGCTATCCACATCAAAGGGTATCCTCATGCCTTTGCTGAGAATCTTTTTCGGACCCATCCGGCCATACACGCCCAGGCATTCGTCGTCCTCGCCGGCATGTATCGTCACCGTGTCGTCGGGGCCATTGTAGAATATCGGCTTGCTCAACCGCAGACCTAGCCCGAACACAACCAGTTTTGGTTGACCGGTGGTTGTTGCATAAACGAGGAATTTGCCCGTCGTAGGCACGATCTCCAGTTGGAACTGCCCGCCGACGTCGTAGCGACTTACGCCGC
Organism: Planctomycetota bacterium; assembly: GCA_013203365.1. Taxonomy (GTDB): domain Bacteria; phylum Planctomycetota; class Phycisphaerae; order SM23-33; family FEN-1343; genus JABMQG01. The sequence continues at coordinate 1,428 of JABMQG010000474.1, forward strand.
GAACGAGTCGGCCTGGCCCCAGGGCCTCGTAGGCCGCCACCCGCACCAGCGAGTCGTCGCTTTCAAGAAGTATCCACAGAGTGTCGAGCGCCCGAGCATCGGCGATGCGGCCAAGTTCTTCTATGGCTTCGAGCCTGTAGGGCGAGGCCGTTTTGGCGAACTGGGCAATCACTTCCATAGCCTGACTGTCGTCGAGGCGAAGACCCGCCCGTGCGGAGTAGTATGCCACAGCCGTGTTGTCACTGGTATACAGGTGCCGGAACAGCGGCAGCACCTGCGCGCCCATCGCTTCCCAGACCAGCGAGATATCTTCATGCCTGGCCGTAGGCAGCAGTATATCCTTGGCCAGTTGCCGGGCCTTGCCCTGTTCCAGGGTAGCCCCCTGCCAGACATACAGGTGAGCGATAAGTTGCAGGAATCGCCGATAGTCTTTGTGATATGTTTCAGGGATGCGAATTTCGATGTACTGCGGACTGCGAGCGTTGGCGACCGCCGGAGTGAAACCGAACCGCTCGTTGATGCGTCTCTGAATCAGGTCGACCATCTTGTAGTCGGGCCGTTCCAGCACGAGGCGAAGCTTTCGCGGGACGGTTGTGATGCCGCCGCCGATGATCCGCCCTTCTCGCAGCCGTGACGCGGCGCCCTCTTCGCGAAGGTCGATGAAGGGGTTGACGAACACCGACCCTTTGGCCATGGCCATGGGCATGGAATGTTTTGGCCCACCGGCCCCGCTAACAAACAACCTCAACGGCGTCGCCAGCAGCAACCCGCCTTCCAGGCTCAGCGTCTGCGATTGAGGCAATGCCGACACGGCAACCTCGATCGGCGTGCCCTCGGGTGCCCCCGCCGGGATCATCGCGTTGACAAAGACCACAGCCGTGTCCATCTCGTCAATCAGCGTGTCCGGACCTACGGCCTTTCCGTTTGGGAGGATTTTTTGGATCCCGGACTGCTTCAACTCCGAGATAAGACGCTTCCGGACCCCCTTGGGCACCTCCCTGGAGCCGCGGTCGCCCAGGCCAACAACCAAGCCAATACCCTCAACTGCCTGATCGGCGCCGCCAACGATAGAAGCGAACTGTGAGACCGTCCCCACCAGCACCCCTTCGGTCTCTGCCGAGTCTTGCAACGTCGGTTTGATCTTCGCGGCCGGTCCGCCGGAATTGCAGCCGGCCAGGGCGGTCAACACGATCAGCAACAAACTTGGCCCGATATCCCTGTAGCTCACCTTCATGGCAGTTCCAACCTGTATGATAGTTATCGGACTACTACCGGCGGGCGCTGAAACGTTTTGTTCTTGTTCGGTGGCGAAGCGGCGGCGAGGAAGAAAAAACAACCGATTGATTCTATGTGCCCTTCTCTCAAAATCGTACCGACGGACTTGTTATCGTGTCGGCAATGCTTTTGCATTCTGTCATGCCTTGGCCACGAAGCGACAAAAACATAAAAAAACCACCGGACCCCCTTATCGGTTATTCAAAATACGGTTTCCCGGGCACGAAGCCGGTCTTGACGCCGGTACTAGCAGTTGTCGCGATGGATGACTCCCGCTTGGCCAGGGCTTCCGCTTGGGCCTTGGAGGGAAGCAGTATCTCTTGTCCCGGCGTCAATCTATCCGCCATCAGGCTGCGATTGACCTTAAGTATTGCCGGATACAGGCTTCCATCACCATAGTGATTCTGGGCGATCGCCCAAAGGCCGTCGCCCTTCACGATCCTGTAGCGACTCGACCCCGCCTGCACGGAGATCTTTTCACCCTCGATCTTCAATGAACGCGCCACCGTTGAGTTGGCCTTTAACCTGGCTGTCGGCGGTGGCGGTGGAATATTCAACTTCTGCCCGGGTATTAGGCCGTTGGAATTGGCCGTTGGGTTGGCCTTGGCGATCAGGTACCACCATTTGCCTTGGCCGTAAACCGTATTGGCTACACCCCAAAAACCTTTGTCGCCGGCCTTGACTGTATAGAAGGTCTGCTTACCGGCCCCTGCCGTCGGCTTGAGGGCCTCAGATGCAACCACGACAGGCACCCTAACACTCGTCGGCGCCAGCGGTGTCGCGGCCTGGCCAATTTCGCCGGACTTGGGCGCAACGGCTAAGACGGGCGGGCCGGCCGCCACGCCGTAACGGGGCACAAAAGGCGAGACCGACAACGGCGGCGAGGGTTGATTCGCAGTGACCGGCAAAGCCAGCGGCGGTGCCGATTTCCGCGAAATCTCATACAAGGCGGGTCCCGTCTTCAC
>JABMQG010000003.1 GCA_013203365.1 Planctomycetota bacterium
CGGCATAACCGGCAGCATTGGCAAGAGCACCACTGCTGCCATGACGGCCGCCGTGGCGGCAACCTCGTTCAACACCCACTTAGGCGGTAATATCGGGCGAAGCCTGCTGGAGGATGCCGCCGAGCAGAGGATCAGGCAGGACCACGTCGTGGTGCTGGAGCTTTCCAGCTTTCAACTTGCCAGGACGCCGCTTGTGGGCCTGTCGCCGCAAGTGGCGCTTGTAACGAATCTTCAGGCCAATCATCTGGACCGCCATGCGACGATGGACGAATATGCACAAGCCAAGAAGAACATCTTTCTCCACCAGAGACCCGAGGATTTGCTCATCGTCAATTCCGACGATCCGCTGGTCTGGGCTTGGGTAGCGGAGGCACCTGGAAGGACTGATACATTCGACTCCGAGGCCGAACCGTTTGAACTAGCCGTCCCCGGCCGACACAACCAAATCAACGCCCAAGCGGCCTGGGCCGTTGGGCGCGCATTGGGCGTTTCCCGCCGCGCTGCCGCTGCTGCGCTGAAAGTCTTCTCCGGGCTGCCAAACCGCCTTGCCCTTGTCGCCGAGCGCGACGGCGTTCGGTACTACGACGACTCCAAAGCCACGACACCGGTTGCGACGATCGCAGCGGTGAACAGTTTTTCGCCGGAGCACCTCGTGGTCATCGTGGGTGGCTACGACAAGCATATTCCGCTAGCGCAGTTTTGCGAGGAACTTGCGGTGAGATGCAAAACCGTAGTGGCCACGGGTCAAGTGGGTCCGGAAATTGCCGCCCGAGTGCGGCAGTGTGTGGCCCACAAGTCGAATAGACCCAGTGTAGTCTTGGCCGAGCAGTTCGACCGTGCCGTGGCGGCGGCCACAGCCTCTGCCCAGCCCGGGGATGTGGTGTTACTTAGCCCGGCATGCGCCAGTTATGACCAGTTTCCCAATTACATCTATCGTGGCCGGCGGTTCCTGGAACTGGTGCAGGCTGGTCGCTAAAGCGGACGAAGGTGAGGAGAAGGCTCCCCTGCCTGTATCAGCCGTCTGACTGTGAACTCATCACTGCCGGCCGCCGAGGCTGAAAACAGATATCTGGTCGGCTTCCAACTCCGGCACGAATAGCCGATTGCGCCATCTGTCGACACCGATCATAGCAGGAGGAGTCCGAAGCTCCACGAGCATCTTGACGGTCTTGCGATCCCGCCCAACTGTAAAGACCCTGTTTGCTCTGGAGTCTGCTACGACGAAGGTACCATCTTCGAGGACGTCTATGCCGCTGAGTTTAGAGAAGTGCTCGGTAAGACCAAAAGGCTCACCTGGGGACTGGCCTGTAAGCGGTATTTCGTAAATGTCTGCTGAGTCAGATGTTACAGCAAATAGCGCGCCGTTATGGAAGGCCATGGCGGTGATTGAGGTAGGTGCGTGCAACTCCGTAATCTGGTCGCCGTCGATCCTAACGACCTTTGCCGCCTGCAGGTCTGAAACGAAAAGGCTCTTACCGTCGCTAACGACGTCGGTTAACTTCTGTGCCCCGGATACCTCGATTACGTCGGCTTCGCCATCGATGTGAAGTGGGTAGCGCACGATACGGGTGTTGTCGGCCACGTACAAATTGCCTTTCAGCAGACACATTCCTTTAGGTGAGTTTAGGACGGTCCGGGGGTTGCTGTTCTTCCATCGTGGGATGTCCAAATCGCCGACGCTGGTAATGTGGGATATAAACCCCGAGCCGTCGTCGGCCCAGTAGCCATCAGCGTAGATCTCACCGTTGGAAACGTATGCGACGCCAGTAGAGGCCACCTCGACGCAAACGGGGCCATCCAGGCTTCCAATAACACTGACAGGTTCGGCTGACCAGTCAGTCGTTCCGGCCCGAGGTCGGAGGGACTCCAGAGAGAACCGACGCCCCTGGCAGCCCGCAATTCCAATGATAGCGACGGTGCAAAGAATCATTCTGAGCGTTCGTGTGGAAATGATGTTCATTTTTGCTCTCCTACGGTTCATTAGTTTCTATCAGTCGGCTTGCGTTGCCTCAAGGCAAACCTTCTGCCGAAATTCCATGCGCACATTAGGCCATGAATATCCGTTAAGTTCAAGCCCCGGTTGGCATGCGTTTTGTCGTCGCCGACTTCAACGGCGGGACGATCACCTCCGACGCCGGGGTGTTGCTGCTGGACAAGACCGAACAGGCCATCGCCCTGCTGAGGCGGGCGGCTGAGTGCTTTGCCGATCACAGCGATGGCGATCTCATCGAACAGACCGTCTCGGATTTGCTCCGGCAACGCGTTTTCGCGTTGGCATTGGGCTACGAGGATCTCAACGATCACGACGAGTTGTCGCGCGATCCGCTGCACGGCCGACAGGAAGGGCGGTTCTTTCACGGCTACTACAAGCACTACTGTTACCTTCCGCTGTACGCCTTCTGCGGCGAGCATCTTCTGGCGGCCGA
>JABMQG010000475.1 GCA_013203365.1 Planctomycetota bacterium
CGAGATTGGGTCCAGGCCTGAGCAGGGCTCATCGAGCAGGAGAACCTCAGGTTCCAGCGCCAAGACCCTGGCCAGACACAGACGCTGCTGCTGCCCGCCGGAAAGGTTTGTCGCCGGCTCGGTGAGCCTGTCTTTGATCTCATCCCAGAGGAAGGCGTTTTTCAGCGAACTCTCGACGATTTCGTCCAACCTGCCGCGGGCGCGTTCCCCAGCCATCCGCGGGCCGAAGGCGACGTTCTCGTAGGCGGACCAGGGTAGGGGGGTCGGTACGGCATAGACCATTCCCAGCCTTCGGCGAAGCGATGGCACGTCCGCATCCTCGTCGTAGATGTCTTGCCCGTCCAGGAGGATCCTGCCTCTCTTTTCAAACTTCAATTCCAGGTCGTTCAGTCGGTTTAGACTGCGTAGGAATGTCGTCTTGCCGCTGGTCGCCGGCCCTATGATCGCCAGCCGTTCGTTTGGATACACATCCAGGTTGATGTGGTTCAGGACGCAAACCGACCCGAAGAACGCGCTGAAGTCTTCAACTACGATCTTAGGCTCAACCGTCTTGCCGGCTGTTCCTGCTGCCGAGACGGCGTTACCTTGTGGCCCGCTGGTCTTGCTTTCGGCTATTTCACTTGGCAGATCGTTCATGACGCTCATCTTTTCCCGGCTACGAATCGTTTCATGGCCCAGTACGCCAGCAGGTTTATCCCAAAGATAACGACTATAAGTACCGAGGCGGTGGCATAGGCGTTGGCCATCGATATCCCCTCCCGCGACAGGATGTAGAAGTGCAGCGACAGCGTCCTGCAAGAATCGAAAACGGTCTTTGGAAACCCCAAGGCCGAGCCGGCCGTCAACATGATGGCCGCGGTCTCGCCTATGCTCCGCCCGATCGATAGCACGATGCCCGTGCATATCCCAGGCATGGCCGACCGCAACACGACCTTGGTGACCATCTGCCAGCGGGTCGCTCCGAGCCCGTAACTGGCGTCACGGTATGCGCGGGGAACGGCGCGGATGGCCTCTTCGCTCGTACGAATGATGGTCGGCAGCACCATCAGCGACAACGTCAGTGCGCCTGAAAGCACCGACAGGCCCATTCCAAGCGTGATCACGAAGAAAACGAAACCGAACAGTCCGAAGATTATCGACGGGATACCGGCCAGACAATCCGCCCCGAACCTGATCACGTTCGTCAGCCTGCTCTGCCTGGCGTATTCAGTCAGATACATGGCCGTGATCAAGCCCACCGGCGCCGCGATCATTATTGCCAGGCCGGTCACCCACAGTGTACCGATGATTATTGGGAAGACCCCTCCCTCGCGCCCCATAGATCGAGGCGATTGAGACAGGAATCCCCAAGTCACGTGCGGCAGCCCATGCCATAGAACGTATGCGACAATGAACACTAAAATGCCCATCGTCAGGGCCGCCATCGACCACAGCAGTGACACGGCAATTCGCTGGGAAACGGCTGGGGAAACTATCCTCATGCCTGCCCGACCCTTCCGGGGCGCCGACGTGAGACTGCCAGCGCAATAGTGTTTAGCACCATTATGATCACGAACAGCGTTACCCCCGTGGCGAACAAGGCCTTGCGATGGTCTCCTGCGGCGTAACCCATCTCCAACGCAATGTTGCTTGTCAGTGTCCGCACTGGATCCAGGACGCTTCGGGGCAGGTCCAGCGTGTTACCGGCCACCATGATCACCGCCATAGTCTCACCTATGGCCCGACCCATGCCCAGGATGATTGCCGTCACGATCCCGGACTTCGCCGCCTTCAGCATAACCATGCGAGTCGTCTGCCATTCGGTAGCCCCCAGGGCGATCGAACCTTCACGATACGTTCGCGGCACAGCCCGCAGGGCGTCGAAGCTGATGCTCGTCACCGTAGGCAGCACCATGACCCCCAGCACGACCGAAGCAGCCAGAACAGAAAGGCCTGGGCCGCCTATATAATCCCGTATGAACGGCACCAGTATCACCACGCCGATGAACCCGTAAACCACCGATGGAATCCCGGCCAGCAGTTCAATGCCTGGCTTCAGCAGCGAAACAAGCCTCGGCGGACAAAACTGCGCCAGCACGATTGCGCAGCCCAGTCCGAGCGTACCGCCGATCAGCATCGCTCCGACAGTCACTGCCACCGAGCCTACGATCATCGGGAAAATGCCGAACTCGCCCTCCTGCGGATACCAGTTGCTGGACAGGAGGAATTTGCCAAGACCCACCTTCATCATGATGGGCAGGCCTTCCCTGAAAATAAAGCCGGTGATCAGGGCAAGGCCTGATATCCCCGACATCGCCACGGCCATCAGGGTCAGACTGATGCACTTGTCTTTGGCGGCCTGCTTCATGGTGCCCGAACCAATCCTTCCTTCTCCAGAATCAGCTGACCTGATGCGGACAGAACGAAATCAATGAAATCCTGCGATTGCCCGCTAGGCTGGCCCTTTACAACAAAAAGAAACGGCCGCATAAGTGGATATCGGCCGGCGGCAACCTCCTTCGGCGACGGTGCTACACCGTCAACCGCAAGCATCTTCAGCTCCCCGCCCACCAGGCCAAGCGACATGTACCCGATGGCGCAAGGATCGTGCTTGACAAGTTCCTTCACCGCGCCGTTGGACTCCTGAGTGAGGGCCTTGCGAGAGATGCGGACGACCCTATCGGCGCCGTTGTCCTTCGCTGCCATCACCAGCTTGACGAAGGCCTCACGGGTGCCGGAGCCTTCTTCGCGAGTGATCAGTCGGATAGGACGATCGGCACCGCCTACATCCTTCCAGTTGGTGGTCTGGCCCGAGAAGATCCTGCGGATCTGTCCACGAGACATGGCTCCAACACCGTTGGATGGATGCACGACCACGGCCAGGCCGTCCAGGGCGATAGTTATCCCGTGAAAAAGCTCTGCCTCCTTGGCCTTCAGTGCCCGCGAGCACATGCCGATCTCGGCGATGCCTTCCGCGCAAGCCTGTAGACCTGCCGTGGACCCGCCTCCCTGAATTTCCACTTTCCTGTCGGGCCATGTGCGGTGGTATTCCTCCGAAAGCATCTCGGCAAACGGTTGGATCGAGGTTGAGCCGATGACGTTTACGGTTCTCTCCCTGGCACGCCCGCCCCAGAGGAGGGAAACTACAGCCAGCGCCATCGCACAGCACAAGAACAGGATTAGCACGGTCCGCATCATGATTGGAAATCCTACCTTCCTTCCCGTCAATCCGCAACCGCCGGGGCCAAATGGTTCACTCGAATCAGGTCTTCAGAGCGTACTGCCGGATCACCCTGTGCCCGCTTCGTCGGCCGCTCAGGCCGCCAAGGCAGGCAAACAGGCAAACAGGCAAAAGTCTCCACGGCGGTTTGCTTGACTCGGTTCAGGTTGTTATAATTGCCTAAAATTAAGTTGCGGTGCACGGACGCAGAAGGAAACAGACCAGGGGGCCGCTTTCTTTCACAATGATTCTGGCGAGTGGATTTGACGGACCTGCGATATGCGTAAGATCGCGGAACCTTTTTCAAGACAGGAGAACAGGCATGAAACGCACGATGTTTCTTTCAACCTTGTTTGTACTTATTGGCGGCGCTGTCTTGGCCGTTTACGCTGTGGATGCCGAAACCCCGCCGGCCGAGAAGGCCGTGTGTGAGCCTCCCATGGGCATGGGCGGTCCTGCATGTTGTATGATGCGGGCCAAGGGCGCTGAGATGCCCAAGGACATGAAAGAGATGATGAAAGAGGCGAACATCAGCGATGAAATGATCAAGCAGCACCGGGCAATGATGAATGCTCCTTTGTACATGGACAGCCCAGCCGTCATCTTGGGTATGGCCGACGAACTGGCCCTCACCCAGGAGCAAAAAGCCGATCTCATGAAGATCGAGAACAAGGCACGACAGGAAGCCTTGGCCGTATTGAATGCCAAGCAACAGGAAGGGCTAGGCAAGATCGCCGATACATCCATGAGCGTGAAGCAATGCATGAAAATGATGCACGAAAAGATGAAACCGGCGATGATGAAGAAGATGAAAGCCGACAAGACCGCCCCCGCCTGCTGCCCCATGAGGGGTCAGCATAAGATGAGGTCGATTAAGCCGGAGATGATGAAGGAACACGCCCCCGCCAAATAGGGATCTAAACGAAAAGAGCCGGCGTTTGATGCCGATACCGAAGCGAGGACGCCCGTCTAACCATGGGCGTCCTCGCTCGATGTCTAAGAGCCTATCCTAATAACCCTCTGGCTTCGGTCGGCTGCAACGCCGATCTGCGGCGTCGTGCTGCATCGGCAACCGTCGAAGGTTGCCTGCTTTGCACTCCTTGCATCTCGGCGTTTCGCTCGCCCTCGGGCCGACGAGGGATTATTTAGGATAGGCTCTAAATCGAAACTGCGGCCAGGCGATCACTACGCGAGAGAAAACCGTCTAAAAGCCAATGCCACCAACTCTACCTTCCATGGCGACTTGCTGGTCGTGCTCATTCTGCATTGTGCAACACTTACACCAAAATCGCGTCAGTCAAATCCGGAGCTTTTCTACAGAGCACTACCGCCCCCTTTTCGTTCTGCGCTTCAGCAGAATGGGTGCGGCTGCGCCAAGCAAAACAAGCGTCGCCGGCTCGGGGACGGGATTGGTGGGACAGGAGGTGCCGTAGTTCGGCTGGAAGATAGCCCAGTCGAAGATATCCACGTCGCCGTCGCCGTCAAGGTCGCCGTCGCCGGGCAACATCCCGGTCGTTGTGCCATAGTTGGGCTGGAAGATGGCCCAGTCGAAGATATCGACGTCGCCGTCATGGTCCAGGTCGCCGGCAATGAAGCACACGCCGGCGACGACATAGCCGTCGTATGTGTCAGTCAAGTCTCCCCACTGGAACGTAAGGTCTTCCAGATCGGTGCCAGGGGTGACCGCGGCATCTAGTGCCATCGAGTCGCTGAAGTTGTACTGCGATCCCACGCTACCGGCCGTCACGTCGTTGGCCGCGTTGCTCAGGTAGAACATGAACGGCATAGCGTTGACGTCAGCATCCGGGATAAGGTTCCCCGCGGCCGACAGGATCGAGTAGCCGGTCATCTGGGGGTTATTGCCGACCAGTTCCAAGGAACCGTCAGCATGGACCACCAGCTCGACGTCAGTGCCGACCCCACCAGGGGCACCACCCACATGCGAACCAGTGCCATACTCACTGGTGAAAAGGACCACGTCAGTCAAGTTGACGACGAGGTCGCCATTGCAGTCACCTTCGGCGATCGTCAGATGCGAGCCGGTCTGGCCATAATTGCTGGCCAGGTTGTTGAAGTCAGCGAAGTCGGTATCATAGTCCAGATCGGTGTCCGAACGCTTCGTGATACCCACTTCGAAAGCCACGTCGCCCAACTGAACCACGCCACTTGCCACCGCGATGTTGCTGAGGAGCGTCGGGGAACGGCTAGGAGAATCGGCTTCGATCACAGGTGTCGGGCGCACTCCGCCAACGCTGGGGAACGCACCGTTGGGGCCGAGGGTGATAACTTTTTGGACGTGGAGGGCGTTGCCAAGGATCGCCACGCTCATATTGGTGGCGGTCTGGTTGCCGATTACAAAGATAACCTCTTGAACCTGGTCGGCGTAGGCAGCCACAGCAACGGGATCGTCGTAGAGGCCGGTAGCAGTAATAATAGGCTCGTTATGGTTGGCGTTGGCCTCGAGCATGCCTTCGCCGGTCGAGCCGAACTGATTGTCCCAGACCTTGAACGCTATCTGGCCCTCATTGGGGTCGGGGTCGTTTTCCGGAGCACTACCAGCGCTCTGGGGGCCGGCTTCCGGAGCACTATAGCTC
>JABMQG010000476.1 GCA_013203365.1 Planctomycetota bacterium
GGCGAACACCTTGGGGCTCTTGGCCGGCGCGTGGCCGAATTCGAGGTTGTTCTGTATGTACTTGCCCAGCGGTATCGCAAGGAAGTCCAGGTTGCTCATCAGGTTGAACGTTCGCACGCCTACGTCCCCGAGCGTTGCCGAGGTCGTTTCGCTTTCCAGCGACGCCCCCATGGTGATGATACCGTGTGCCCAGTCGAAGCTTTCTTGCACCGGCACACAGGTGTCACTGTCCCGCCCGCCGTAGATAACCCCGCCCACCGGCACGCCGGCCGGGTCGTCAGCTCGACTATCGCGGTTTGCCAGGTCCGACAGGCGGACAGTGTACCGGGCGTTGTTGTGGGAGCCGGTGGCCTGCTTGCCGTCTGGCCCGAGTTTGCCCTCGTGCCACTTTCCGACGTAGTTGACCCCTTCTTGGGGCATTTCCCGGCCCATGCCGGTCCAGTACGGTGAGCCGTCGTTGACCAACACGTTGCCGAAGATCACTTCACCCGGGTTGGTCAGGGTCTTGTGGATGACCGGGTCGCCGTCGGCGCTGATGTCGCGGATGATCCCGAAGATCCCCGACTCCACGTTCACTGCTCGCGATTCCGAGTCGATGACTCGCAGGTAGGCGATATCGTCGCCGATGATAGTCTCACCCGGCAGCATGGCCGTGGAAGTCTTTCCGCAGGCGCTGGGGAACGCCCCGACGAAGTAGGTCACTCGCCCCCCCGGCCCGCGGGAGCCCATCACGAACATGTGCTCGGCGAGCCAGCCTTCCCCGTCGGCCTTACGGATCGCCAGGCGAAGCGCCAGCTTCTTGAGCCCGACAGTGTTGCCTGCGTACTGCGTGTTGGTGCTGTACACGAGATCTTCGACGATGTCGATGTAGACCCGTCGCTTATCCACGTCCACGCTGACGGCGTTTTCTGTTCGCCCGGAACTGTGGAGGAACCGGAAGAACCCGCCGTCGCCGCCCAGCTTCTTGAACTGCTCGTAGCCCGGGCGGTACAGCATTGATTCGCTATGGGCCACGTAGGCGGAATCCGTAATCTGAACGCAAGAGATACTGAACGGCGAATCGGTCGGGCCTAGGCAAAACAGCAGCACCAGCATCTGCTTGCCGACCATCGAGCCGGCCAGCAACTGTCGAATCTCCGCCAGCCCTTCCTCCCGGCCGATGGCACTCAGCCGTTCGCCAAGGTCCACGCCGGAAGGTAGCAGGTACTTGGTTACCCCCTTGTCGCGGCCTTGGTCATAATATCCGTCGAAATGGACGGTATGGCCTTCAATGGCCAGGGGCTTCTCCTCGCCATTGTCGATCGCCAACTGACGTACATAGGCGACGTCGGCCACGTTGTCGGTGCACACCTTTACCGAATCCGGCCGGCACAACTCGACCGCGTCGGCGACAAAAGAGTGGAGCTTGTCGTTTTTCAGCGCCGCCAAGACGGCAAAGCTGTCGGCATCGAGCTTGCCTTGCAGGATGTGGGCATACTTGTCATTCATAGTGTTTCAAATCCCAGGACAAAAGCCGCAAAATGTCACAAAACGTCACAAAACGCCCCAATTCGTCGTAGCCGCCAATGCCGGCGCAGAAAACCACCGGCCGGAAATATCCAGGCTCGAAAACCTTAGCGATTAAATGCCTAAAGTCAATGCAAAAACCGTGCAAAAACCGTAGGAGCACGTCGGCCATACCACCCTGCCGGCCTGTTTCCGAAGCAGTTGACGATTCAATGCAGCCTTCCAGACAGAACTTTATGCGTCCTCCCTCACCTGGCGGGAAGCCCCCAATGCCACGGGCCGGCCTGTTTGGGCACTTTCGTAAATGGCGTCCAGAATCTCCATGGCCATGACACCTTCTTGCCCGGTGGATATGTGAGGCTGATTGTTGACTATGGAGTCAACGAAGTGCCAGTAAGCGGACCGAACGCCCGGCATCGGGGGGTGCAGCTTCATGTCGAATTGTGCGCCGGCGTGTTCCACGTATATCTCCGCCTCGAATTCGTAGCCTTCGCGGACATTTCGCTGGACCAGGCCGCCTTTGGTGCCCAGCAGGCGGGTCTCCATCAATTCATTCTCAGCGATGTTCGCAGCCCACGAGGCCTCGACCGCCAGCGTTGCCCCGTTCTCGAACCTTATGAATGCGGCCGCGAGGTCCTCGATGTCATAGTCCACGCCGTGATGTTTCGCTATAGCGGTGCCGATGGCGTTGTAAGCGCCGGCCATAACCGAGACCGGTTTAGGGAACCCCATCAGCCAAAGCGCCAGGTCCAGACGATGCACGCCCAGGTCGATCATGGGTCCGCCGCCGAGTATCTCCTTCTGGTTGCCTTTCAAGGCGAAGGGTGGAATCCCTCTTCTGCGGTGCCAGACAGTCCGTCCAAAATAGAACTCGCCGAACATCCCCGTTTCAACCTGGCGTTTGAGGGCCATTGCCTGCTCCGTGAAGCGCCAGGAGTAATCGATCATCAGCCGCTTGTTGGCTTTCATGGAGGCTTCGAGCATTTCCCGGCCCTCTGCCGCATTCATAGCCATGGGCTTTTCGCACAGCACGTGGCAGCCTGCCTCAAACGCGGCTATGGTCAGCGTCTTGTGGAACCTGTTGGGCGAAGCATTGCTGACCACGTCAAGTGCTTCATCCGTGAGCATCTGCTCCGCCGAGGCGTATCGCCTGCCTATGCGGTGCCGATCGCCTATGTCCGCAAGGCGTTTTTCGTCGGGATCTGCAATTGCGACGACGTCGGCCATCGGGTGTTCGATATAGCCCTTGACGTGGTTTTCTCCCATGCCCAAGCCGATAACGCCTACGCGAAGTTTTTTCTGTGGTTCTAGTTTTTTCATTCGCTCGCCCTCTGTTCTATCGAGGCTGGACTTTCACTGATTGCCCTGGAGTCGGCCGGCCTTGCCGAAGCTCACCTTTTTAGGTGACAATTCCTCGATGGGCTTGACTTGGGGGCACTTATCCTCAAGAACAACGCGGGGGCAGGCCCAGCGTACCGCATTGGCGATAACTCGCATGATCTGCTCGTTATAGAAGATCGGGTAAGTTTCATGGCCTGGCCGGAAATAGAACACTCGCCCGTGGCCTCGCTGCCAGGTGCAGCCGCTACGGAACACCTCACCGCCTTCGAACCAGGAAATGAAGATGAGTTCATCCGGCGTTGGTATGTCGAATCGCTCACCGTACATCTCGGTGTTTGGCAACTCGATGTACTCGCCAATGCCATCGGTTATGGGGTGGCTGGGCTGGATATTCCATAATCTCTCTTTCTCCGCGGCCTCTCGCCATTTTAGCGAACAGTTTGTCCCCATCAGCGACTTGAAGATCTTCGAGAAATGGCCGGAGTGCAGAACGATCAGCCCCATGCCCGACAGGACGCGTTTTCGCACCCGAAGGACTACGTCATCGCTTACCTCGTCATGGGCGATTTGGCCCCACCAGATCAGCACATCCGTGGAATCGAGCACTTTTTCGCCAAGACCATGCTCCGGCTCGTCGAGCGTCGCCGTCCACACCGCCATGTCATCACCGGCTGCAAGCGACTCGGCAATGACGGCGTGGATGCCGTTCGGATACAACTCCTTCACCGCCTTGCTATCCTTTTCGTGGCGAAATTCGTTCCACACCGTTACTTGGATTCTATCGCTCATTCTTCATCTCCGGTAGAAATACCAGGACCGTCCTGGAAGCGAGAAATTTTCACATACGCGACGACCCACGACGATCGTGGGCGATTTCTTGATGGTTCTACCTCCGCCGCGGGTTCCCGTCAACCTGGATACAAGCGGCAAGCCGCGGATTGGCACAGGTTGGATGCCTGTCGCGGCCAGGATTTCTGCCCCCTTATCAATGACTTCCGGGGCAACAGTGTGTTCTGCGGATCAGAGGAATATCATTACCCGTTTACTTTTTCCCTTGCTTTGGACGAGCCAACGGGGGTAGCCTTATGTCAAATCAGGAACGTGACTTCGATCACTCCTGTTCTCAGGGATATGTCTACCCGCAGTGGGCGCTCTCTTCAGAATCGGATTGGTTATGATTGGGCTCCCTTAACCCGTCAAGCCTGATGGGAAGCGAGCCAAGAACTGCACTACAGGCCGTCAATATCGGTATATAATGTGATAACTAGACGTGACGACAAGTTGAACGACAAGTTGAACCGTCACTCACCAATTCGTGCCACTTACGATGCAGGGCGTTATATCTAATGCTGCCTGAGGAAAAGGATAAGCTGCTGGCCCTCTTCTCCACTGAACAACGGTGGTGCCAAGATGCTGAGGCACGCGACGCACAAGGGGAACCGGTCCGGTATAGTGACGAGTCGGCAGTGGCGTGGGACTTGACCGGCGGGCTATGTCTACTGTTCGGCTGGCGCCGGTCATGTGCACTTTTTGGCCAGATTGATCGGCACATCTTTGGCGATCAGCGAGACCGATGGCGCGGGCCCGACCCGGAAATCCAGTCGATGGTCGCACTACAAGTGTTCAACGACTCGGGCGACACTACATATGAGACGCTCCTCGAAAGGCTCAGGAGCATAGCCGCGTACGTCGGGAAGTCGTAAAAAGGGGGCTTGCCTGTCCGGCGGACGGCGGGATACACATACGGCAGCCGCTGAATATCTCCATGAGATCCACGTGATTGAACCCAATTGGCCAAAAAGCAACCAACACGGGCAAGAAACATTGTTTTTCCAGATCGGCAGGGCCGTCGCCACCCTCAGAAAAAGCCCTTGACTGACGATAGCTTATGCGACTACGCCCGACACGGTTCGAACGTGTAACCTTCGGTTCCGTAGACC
>JABMQG010000044.1 GCA_013203365.1 Planctomycetota bacterium
CCGCTTCACCGATATCGTTCCAGCGGCGAGCTTAACTTCGAGGTGCCAGACAAGGCCGCCAAGTTGGCCGAGATAGAAAAAGTTTTTGGCGACGCCGAGATCGACCATCTCGACGGCGTAACCGTCAGCTATAACGACTGGTGGTTCAACATCCGTGCCAGCAACACCGAGCCGCTGCTAAGGCTCAACCTCGAGGCCGGCGACGAAAAGGCGGTCAAAGAAAAACTTCAGCAGGTCACCAAGCTACTAGGCAAGCCGGTTAAGCATTGATTGTGCCGGCCGTGAAGCCGGACGAAAAAGGCTGGTTGAGCGGCGCTGCGACTGTCGCGGCCGGTCCCCCGGTCAATGCCGTAAGAGGGCTGCTCATTCGTACAGCAGGGGATCTTGTGCGTCGGCGGCCTTGAAGCCAGCCAGGCGGAGTCGGCAACTGTCGCAGTGCCCGCAAGGGCCCCCTGCCGGGCCGGGGTCGTAGCAGCTGTGAGTAAGAGAGTAGTCAACTCCCAAGGCCAGACCCCGGCGGATGATCTGGGCCTTACTGAGTTTCAGCAGCGGGGCATGGATGGCGTAAGTGCCCTTGCCGGTGACCGCCGCGGCTGTGGCGAGGTTAGCCAGTCGTGTGAATGCGTCGATGAACTCGCCCCGGCAGTCCGGGTAACCGCTGTAGTCCACTGCTGTGACGCCGATGAAGATATCGAACGCTCCTATGGCCTCGGCATATCCGAGCGCCACGGCCAGGAAAATGGTATTGCGGGCCGGGACGTACGTGACGGGTATTTCGCCGGCCAAGTCGCCTGTGCGATCTTTGGGAACGGCGATTTCGTCGGTTAGGGCCGATCGCCCAAACCCTGCGGCTGCGGACAGGTCCAGCTTTATTATTCGGTGCTCGGCCGCATGGCCGGCGGCGGCAACCCGGCTAGCCGCGGCCAACTCGAACCTGTGCCGTTGCCCGTAGTCGAAGCTGATCGCATGGCAGGCGAATCCATCGGCGCCGGCTATCGCCAGCGTGGTAGCCGAGTCCAGACCCCCTGACAGCAGCACGACTGCAGCAGGCATTTTGGTGTCCAGGGTGTCCATATAGTTTCTCATATATGTGGTGGTGTGGGAGCGGTCAAGGTCTTGCGCCGGCGGCTGCGGCAGGATTGCGGCAAGAGCGTTGACTGTGCTGCCAACCGCATGTAGCATGCCGGCGGTTGTGGCATGGTGGCAGTTGACAAAATGGCATTGCCTGAAATAAGGAGACTGAACACATGACCGAATGCTCTGTAAGTCCCTCCGGCGAGAAATTCAATATCCCCATCGACGCCGATTATGCCGCGGAATTTGAGCGGCTGGAGAAGGCTGTCGCTATCGCCCGCAAGCAGGGTCAGGAAATCGTCGTGGTCATGGGGGTGGGATTTGTCGGGGCCGTCATGGCGGCCATTGTCGCCGACACGACGGACAAGAAGGGCGTATCTCGCAAGTTCGTCATCGGCTGCCAGAGGCCCAGCACGCGAAGCTACTGGAAGATACCGCTTCTTAATCGCGGCTGCTCGCCGGTGAAGGCGGAAGACCCCGAGGTGGATCCGATGATCGCCCGCTGCGTACTCGAGAAGAAGACCCTTTTGGCGACGTACAACAGCGACTGCCTGAAGTTGGCCGACGTGGTGGTGGTGGACGTGCAATGCGACTACACCAAGCATGAGCTGGGCAACATGGCTACCGGCGAGGCGGAGATGAGCGCCCTGGAGGCGACGATGCGGACCATAGGCCGGAAGGTGCCGGCGAAGTGCCTGGTGCTCATCGAGACGACGGTAGCGCCCGGCACGACGGAGTTCGTGGCCTGGCCCATAATGAAGAAGGCGTTCGCCTCGCGGGGCATCAAGACGGCGCCATTGCTGGCGCACAGTTTCGAGCGCGTCATGCCCGGCAGGCAGTACGTATCCAGCATTCGCGACTTCTGGCGAGTTTGCAGCGGCTGCAACGGCGTTGCCCGCAATCGTGTGGTGAAGTTTCTCAAGGAGGTGCTGAACACCGACGAGTTTCCGCTGACGGTGATGGATCGCCCAATCGAGTCGGAGACGACGAAGATAGTGGAGAACTCCTACCGCGCGACGATATTGGCGTTTCTGAACGAATGGTCGCTGTTCTCCGAGCGCAATGGCGTGGACCTGATCAAGGTCATCCAGGCCATCAAGGTTCGGCCGACCCACAGCAACATCATATTCCCCGGTCCTGGCATCGGCGGTTACTGCCTGCCAAAGGACGGCGGGCTGGGCTACTGGGCATATCGTCACATTTTAGGGTTCGAGGACGGAGACAACGTCTTCAAGATAACGCCGACAGCCATCAACACAAACGACACTCGCGGCCTGCACGTAGCGGAGCTGACGCGAGATGCGCTGCGGAACATGGGCCGATACATCGCCGGAGCGAGCGTTTTGATTTGCGGCGCCAGCTACCGACAGGACGTTGGTGACACGCGTTACAGCGGTTCGGAAATCGTGGTTCGCAAGCTGACCGAGATGGGTGCGGAGATATCGGTCCACGATCCATACGTCGAACACTGGTACGAACTTGAAGAGCAGGACACCTACCC
>JABMQG010000045.1 GCA_013203365.1 Planctomycetota bacterium
CCCATGCGCCCGATCGACTGATCAATCACCCAGGGCTGCCCAATTGCTCAACGCACGGCTTGCGAATGTATCGTATCATCCCAATGACGGTAATAAGCGAGTTGCGGTTTCCGCCGTTGCTGTCGATGTGTTTGCCGACGACTCCACGGCTTATAAGGCTCCTTTGGCTCGGCGGCCTGGCCTTCCCCGGCCGCCAGCCAAAAGAGCAAATGGAAAAAAGTCTCGAAAAGTCTCGTCTCGAAAAAAGTCTCAGTGACCGGCCCGGCCCCAGCGCGGAGGAGCGGGCCGGTCCATCTTACCTTATTGCCACCACACCCATTCAACTCGGCAGGACCGCCACAAGTCCACCAGCGACCGGCGCCGGTATGGGCATGGTTACTTTCCACCTCCGGCGGCCCTGAATTCCATCCTGCTGAGGCGTTGCAGTTGAAGGACGGTGAAGCCGATGAGCATAGTCCCAAGCAGCCACGCCATGGCAGTGGCCGACCCGAACCGCAGATACCCGAACGCCTCCCAGAATATATGCAGCCCGACCACCTCGGTCTGGCCGTAAGGTGAGTACGGCCCGCCGCCGGTCATCGCAAGTGCGAATTCGCTGCCGCCTCTGATAGTAGCAACCATGACGCCGACGAAGTTGATCATGATAAGCGACTTGATGCTTGGAATGGCGACGTGCAAGGCCTTTTGAAGGATACCGGCGCCGTCGATGTCGGCAGCCTCGTAAAGCTCATCCGGAACCGTCTTCAACGCGGCCAGATAGATCAGGCAGCCAGGGCCCATACCCGCCCAAATCACGGGCAATAACAGGAAAAACAACGCAAAGGCCGGGTCTTCCAGCCAGACCTTACGAAGCTCCTCGATCGCCACCCCGGGTATCATGTTCAGCAGGCCTATGAAGAAATTCAGCACACTGTTGATCATGCCGTACTGGCCGTAGAAGCCCTTCCAGAGGAACACGACGATAACGCCGGAGAGCACCATCGGCAGGTAGTAGATACTGCGGAACAACAACGAGCCTTTCGGGACTTCCGTCAGGAGAAAAGCAAGCACTATCGGCGCGAAGAATCCGAACAGTGCGAACATCATGGTGTATTTGAATGAAACCCAAACCGAATACCAGAACTCGTCGTTGAACAGCGCGTTTCCGAAGTTGTCCATTCCCACCCATTCGCTGAACCCGCGGACGTTGTAATTCTGGAACGCCATTATGGAACCACGGGCCAGCGGATAATACATCCACAATGCTATCGAGCCGATGGCTGGCAGCGCGAGGATATACGCCCACTTGTATCTGCCGAACTCCCATTTGCCGGTCTTGCGAGTGGGATCTTTGATCTGGGCTGCGGTGAAGGTGCGGAACACCCTGCGGAACATGAATACGAAGCTTATCAGTATCAGCGCGGCCACCACCGAGGCTACGGTGGCACGAATCTTGTGTTGCCTCGGCGTGATTATATTGAGCATCTTCTCATTACTGCGTTTGACCCGATCTTTAAGTATCTCCCTTATCCGGTCCTTGGCCCTGGTGGCGTCGCCGGCCTTGATCGCCTCTTTGACGGTGTTGTCGGTACGGATCTGGTCGATCGCCTTGGAGGCGTATTTGAAGACCATGTGACAGTTCCTGCCGTAAGGTATGGGAACCGTGCTGGCGAAGGCCTCCTTGGCCGACTCAAGCCAGCCTTCGGGAACCTGCCTGACATACTCCGGGTAGCCGGCCTGTTCGAGCAGCTCGGGATATACGCACTGAGGCTGGCCAAACTCGACGTAGTTTCGCACCCACGTCTTCCTGGCTTCCGTTCCGTTGTAATAGAGGATGAAGTCCCATGCCGCTCGCCGGATTTTCTCGTTCTCTTGCCCGGCCAGGCCCGCGTAGATGCCGGTCATCTCGGAAGAAAATCCGCTGCCACGCAGGCCGTCCGGGCCCCTGGGAACGGGTCCGAAGCCTATAACCTCCGGCCGGTACTCTGGGAAAAAACCGTCCTGAATGGCGCCTAGGAACATCCCAATCTTGAAATTCCGCGGACCCTCTCCTTCACGGGTGTCGACGACGTTGACGATCGTCTTGCCTTTGCTGTTGGTAAACGGTTCGTTGAAGAGCCTGGCCACGAAGTAGTAGGCTTCCACAGCCTGCTCGCTGTCGAAGGCGCAGCGCCACTGGCCAGCGGTGTCCTGTTCTACGAGTCGGCCGCCGAAGGAATACAGGAAGCTGCTCGTGTCCAACCCGATCTGTGTCAGGGAAAGCCTCAGACCAGATCTATCCTCTTCGGGGTCTGTGAGCTTCTTGGTGAATTCCATGAGTTCGGCCATGGTTTCCGGCGCCCGGTCAGGCAGACCGGCTTCTCGAAACAGGTCCCTGCGATAGAACATAACCATGACCTGGTGCCTCTGTGGAAAAGCCCAGACGTGGTAGTGTTCCTTGGCAGGTCTTACGCCCCAGGCCCGGCAGAACGGGCACTCCTCCTCATAAGGGCATCGCCGCCGCATTATCTCCCAGCAAATACGTGGCACCCGCCAGGCGATTTGTTCCTTGTACAGTGGCGACTTTTCAAGCTGCTTGAGGTATTCATCCAATTCCAGAAGCGGCGCATCGGCGATCTTCAATCCGAGGGTTGACTCCTCGATGTACTTATCGAGCGGATAGAGGAACTTTTGCCGCACGTACGTGTCCGCTTGCCTGAAACCGACCAGCATGACGTCGGGGGCGATATCCCCGGCAATCTGCATCAGCGGCACAATGTCCTGGTCCTCCACTCTTTGTCGCCCGGAGATCTCCAGCCCCTTTGAGGACACCGGCCTTACATGTGGATATTTCTCCTGGAAGTCGCGTATCACCGCAAGGCGGGCCATTTCAGCCACGCCGAAACCAGCCGTCCTCGGAATGTCCCAGGCTCGAAGAATGATCGTTTCTTGACCTGGCTTGTCGGCCGACTCACCAAGCGCCGAAGCAGTGAGGAATAGAACCAACGACACAGCCAACATCGTTTTGAAGACATGCCTCGTCATTCGCATCTTCCCGTCCAATCAACCCCCCGTGCGGGCAACCGATGTAGGGGCGAAGATACTCAACAATTGCCGGACTTTCAATGAGAATAACCTTCAGGCTTGTGCGCTCAGGCGATAAACAAGAGAAGAACCATTCGATTCCCGACGCAATTGTCGCAATTAGGGATTTAGATGTCTGCAACTGAGATGCAGTACGGTGGGTCACGCCGGGGTTGATGCTTTCCATTTGGCTGACAGTAATTGAGTGCGTGGTCGCCGCAATGTTTGTGACGTGTCTTTCACTTGTTGTTACCGTCTCTCATGTCGCGGATCCGGTCGCGCAGGCGTGCGGCCTCCTCGTATCGTTCATCTTCGACGGCCTGGACCAGGAAAGTCTCGAGTGCGTCAATTGGGTCGACCGGCTGGCGAAGCTTGATTTCTTCAAGCAAGGCTTCCAGCTCGAATACCTCACCGTTTTCCTCGGTGTCCTGGTCATGGCCGGTTCTTTCGCCGAGAAGTCTTATTTGCGCCAATCCCTCCTCGGTGGCTCGTCTGGCCTCGACGAAATTGGTTTCAGCGATCGACTGTATCGCGCGGGCTCGGGTGAACATCATCAGGACATACGGCCGTTGATGCTCCATCGATACCCGGTCGGCTTCGTTTGCAGCGTATTTAGCAAGCAGGTCAAGCACCTCGATGTTGCGTTTTGTGTCTCGGATGACGGCCTTGTAGTCATCCAGGGTGAACTCGCTGAGGTATCTTTGGTAGTACATCCACGACTCGGCCTGGAGTTTCTCACAGGCGGCACCGCTGAGTTTGAACCCTTCGTCGCCGCCCCGGATCGCGCGATGCCTCGCCAGCCGGCCCCTGTAGTAATGCAGCAGGCTTTCGCACCCGTGCGGCCTGGCACCGTCGGGTCGCCCTTCGGTGTCCATTTGAAGCAGCCCCATGTCCAGGCGCATCTGAATCTTCGGTCGCCCATCCCGGCCGGTGATGCATCGAGCGTTGATCTTTCCGGGTTCGAACGGCCAGCCGGACAGGATCGACATGATGTCTTTAGACCTGTTCGACATAACACTACCCTCCTTTTCAATCCGAGCCGCCACACGAGCGGGCATCTGTCGGCCAGTAGTGTGCAAACGCTTATCGAATTTGCAGATTCTTCAGTTCCACTGAAAGAATCTTCTTGTCTCCCACGAAGCTGTTCTGGCCAAAAGCAGCCACCTCCAGCAATATGGGCATGATGATTCCATCTGCCATCGGCGCATTACGTAGTTGCGTTACGGTGCCCTCGCCGGGGATGGTGAAGTCGCCGCGAGCAACCATCCTCAATTCGCAGTTCGTTTCGTCGAAGAAGTATGCGCTGGCCAGCGCCTCTCGGCCGGTCGCCACGACGCGTTGCAGATGCTGTGCACTGATGAAGACCGGCTCGGCCCGGTCGGCGTGTTCCGTGCCATCCAACAGGTTCATAGGTCCACGAACGCGGTGCAGAGTGAGCCGCAGGGCCTCGCCCAGCCGGGTCTTTTGCCGTTCGGTCAGTATCGACTCATTCCGCGTACGAATCGACGCGTGCCCGTCGAGCCGGACATCGGCCCGCCACTGTCCACCCGGAAGGTATCCGACGGCCCGGAGTCGCTTTTTGTGCGGTTGTATGGTGACCTTCGCCTCATAGACACAGCCCGCACCGTCATCTTCGTAAATAGTCATCAGGGCGATGGCGTCAATGGCGGAGATATTTTTCAACCGCTGGCGACCGCCGTAATGATCCACCGTTGCGGTCACTATCGCCTCGGCCACGGTGGGCGGCGGCGTGGCGTGGCGGAACATACCACAGCCTGGCAAATATACTGCTGCCCCAACCGATAACATAACCACCAGCAATAGTTTCATCGACGCTCCTTCCCGCAGTGTCTATTGTATCCAGCGGTCGAGGATATACAAACAGTGCAGCTGTTTTGCCGTATCACTCGCTCAGGCGGTCGTCTTTGAGGCGGCCGAGATCGTTCCTGAAGTGTCTTCATTATTATTATTGCAGCATTGAAGGTCCAGGACAATAGGTATTCATTGAGAAACACACAGGATAATGCTTGCTTGGGGCCTTTACGAAATCGGCACTTGCCTGTAGAATACACACATGGAGGAGAGAACCAGTTTGGTTACAGGAGCCGCCGGAAGTGGTACTGGCGTTGTGGTGATTCTAACCAGTGGTCCGAAGCGTGCCGAGGCCCTTCGGCATGCGTGTTCAGCCGGGGGGCAGACCTTCGTGGTGACCGACGACGCCTACGACGCGGCCGTCGAGTTGCTCACCGCCGACCGGTGTGCGATTATCGTGGATCTATCCTGCCTGCCGGCGTCACAAGCCGGCCTGATAAGCATGTGTGCCAGGCGTCGCGTGCCTGCCATAGGCGTAGGATCTATTCATGGGTGCGAGTTCAATTGGGCCGACTTTGCGGCCGTAGTGGCCGAGCCGTCCGATCTGCCGGCGGCGTTGGCTGGTTTGAACCTGGGCTGGGCCGTCGAGCCGGCGTCGCAGACTACGGCTGAGCGACCATTCAACCATCGGCCTGCCGCCGAACTGGTAGCCCGGTCGCCAAAGGCTGAGCAGCAGCACTCCGCGCAGCCTGCACCATCCAGCGACACAAACGAGATCGGGCAATTGCTGACTCCGCAAGAGATATCGGCGTTATTGGGGCAGTTGCCATGATCGAATCAACGGACACCTTGTTGATAGCAAGTCCCTCTCAGGTTGAGCGGATCGTTGAATCGGCACCGTCGCAGCTGGCCGTTGCACAAGGCGGCCCTTTCGTCGCGTTGGAGGCCCTGGCTGATCGCCCCTACCGCGCGGTGGTCGTTACCGGCTCCCAGCCTGCCCTGCCTCGACTTCTCAAGGCCGTTCGCCGGCTTCGGCCCAACATACGGGTATTTGCCCTTTGCAGCCCGTCGGAGGAGTACGACCTGCTCCGTCGCCGAGAAAACGACCGGCTGATGTGGAAGATTACTTCATTATTCCTCCGGCCCCGGCAGAGTGGCGGCAGATACTTGGTTCGGCCGAGCACGAACAGGCCGGCGCGGTTGCGGCGGAAAGTGTCGCAGGGGCAGGTGAGCAGTCGGCGTTGTCGCCGCGTCAACTGAGCGAGCTGATTGAATCGGCCATCAATCCAGACGAATTGGCCGACCGCGTTATGCGCCTTGCGTCGTCGGTTTGCGGCTGTCAGCTACGTTGGACTCGCCAGGGCGAGGACCGCGGGGGCATTCAGCAGGTGCTCGTCCTGGACGACACCCCGCCGCGGGTGCTCTGGTCATCGCAGCTGCTGGAAGGCAATACCGGCCAAGAGCAGTGGCTCTCCACTCTGCGGGCGGTTCTGCCGGCCCTGGCGATGGCCGCCAACCGTATGCATGCCTTGCGCAGGATGGCCACGATCGACTATCTGACCGGCGCCTACAATCGCCGATACTTCACTTACTTCACCGATCGGATGCTCCTTGCGGTGCGGTCAAAACGGGGTCGCGCCACGTTGCTGGTCTACGACATCGACGACTTCAAGCATTACAATGACAAGTTCGGTCACGCCGCCGGCGACGAAATACTTCGGGAGACGGCCCGGCTGATGAAGCAGATCACACGCAAAGGCGATTTGGTCGCAAGGATAGGGGGCGACGAATTTGCCGTGCTTTTCTGCGACTTGGGCTCAACCCGAACGCCCGGAAGCGAGCCGTTGGGAACTGCCTACGCGCTGGCCGACAGGTTCCGCCGGGC
>JABMQG010000477.1 GCA_013203365.1 Planctomycetota bacterium
AGATGGGCGTGTCCGCCCCAGGAGCCTATGATTGCGAGTTTCATTTGTGTTTATCTCTGTCCATATTGGCGGCCGCGTGGCTGGAAGCCGGCTGGGCCGACACCTTCGCCGGACGAAGTCACAGGTACGCGCCGGCGGCGGCAGCAAACCGATTGGCTCTGGCAACGATCTTTCAGACTACCCGGGAGTATACATCAGGCCCCTACCCCGTGCCAGGTTGCCATTGCGAGGCGAACATAACGGATTTGAGAACTTCACCATGCATTTCATCGTTTGTTGAGACTCCAATTTGGCGATCCTCATTTGCCAGCAGATGGGAATGGCCACAAAACCAAAGTATTCCTATTGGATTTTATAACAATTTTTGTGTGATTTATTATCCTTTGTAGTTAATGGACTTGCGTTTTATGTACTGCCTACGCCTCTGAGGATTCTTCGCACAGTTTGGGTTAGTGCCTTGACAGATCAAGAAGAATAGCCTATAATCCCCATCTAGTTACTTGGGTATCTAGAGGTTTCTGCAAATGAATATCTCACGGAAATGTCAGTACGCGTTACGGGCGGTTTTCGAGCTGGCAAAGCGATCGGTCGGCAACCCAACGACCGTAGGGGAGATTGCTGAGGCCCAGGCTATTCCACTGAAGTTTTTGGAATTCATACTTGGCGAACTCCGTCACGGCGGGTTTGTCGAGTCCCGTCGCGGCATTCACGGCGGTTATCTCCTGGCTGTGGCGCCTGGGGCCTTGTCGGTCGGCGACATTATTCGATTCGTGGACGGGCCTTTTACTCCGGTCCGGTGTGTCGCTGGGGACAAAGGAACTGACTGCCCGCTGCATGGCAACTGTGCCTTCATGGGCATGTGGAGACGGGCAGGCGATGCAGTAGCGGAGGTATATGACAGCACAACAGTGCAAGATCTCATAGATGAGGAGCAGGCTGCCTGTAGCGAGTACGTAGCCAGCTATTGTATCTGATGTGCCGAGCGGGAAGCGGGGTTATTTCAAGGAGAAATAGAGATGTTGCATGTAGCGGTTGAAGAAGACGTAAGGTCGTTGGTGGAAGGGTTGAACTTCAAGGAGAAGGTGGACAGGTCGTTGGGTCTGATCGAAGAGGCGTACGCTGAATACGGCGAGTCGCTGGTTGTGGCGAACAGCTTGGGCAAGGACTCGGTAGCCGTCTGGCATCTGGCGAAGCGGGTGAGCCCCGGCATCCGCGGTTTCATTGTAACCACTCGGTTCAAACCACCTCAGACGAAGCAGTTCATGCGGGAAGAGGTAAGCCGGTATCCTGAACTGGAAGTCTACAGTAACGATGAGGCGATACCTGCCAGCCTTTACGAAACGGCCCCTGACCGCTGCTGCGACATACTTAAGGTTGAACCCACGCGGCGCGCGATTGAAGGGATGCGAGTCAGATGCTGGGTAACCGGTCTTCGCTGCACCGAGGGTCGAACCCGTGTGGATTTCAAGGAGGTCGAGCGGCGTGACGCGGACCTGCTGAAACTGAACCCCATATTGATCTGGCACGAGCGTGAGGTGTGGCAGTATTTGGCTTTGAACAAGGTGGACGTCAACCCGCTGTATGCCGAAGGCTACCGCAGCCTGGGGTGCGCCCCTTGCACGAAGATCACGACTGATGCGAACGAGCGCGCCGGCAGGTGGATAGGGACGAGCAAATGCGGCGGCGAATGCGGAATTCACACTCGTCCTTTGAAGCTCATCGATGGAGCCGGTATTTGAAGCAGCACTTTTTATCAGAGGCCGACTTTGGAAACGAAAGTACGATCAATTGCAAAGGCGCTAACGTGGCGTGCTGGTGGTCTGATTGTGACTTGCTTGGTCGCCTGGATCGTCACGGGGAAGCCTCTTGTGGCCGCATCTATCGGTTTGGCGGACTCGGCGGCGAAGGTTGTAGTGTTCTACTTTCACGAGCGACTATGGTTGAGGATTCATTTTGGCCGCCTGCACCCGCCTGACTATCAGATATGAGGCTGTGCGTTTCAGCGAGAGCGACAATGAACGATCAAGACAAGATCATCTTCCCTTGTGATCGCATACCGGAAGCCTCGGCGATTGCGAAATTGCTGGGGCTTGTCCGGCAACGTCAGGACGATTTATGGATGCAGCGTGTTAAGATCCCCGGAGGCGTCCTGACGGCTGAGCAATGGCGTGCAGTCGGGCGAATCGCACTGGAATTTACGCCCGGGGCGCCGCTTCACCTGACGACCCGTCAGGACATCGAGCTTCATGACTTGACTTGTAAACAGGTTCCTTTGGTCCAGGCCATGTTGGCAGAGGCCGGGTTGACATGCCTTGGCGCCGGTGGTGACAGCCTGCGGAACGTAACTGTGTGTCCATGCTCAGGAATCCTGAACGGAGCAGTCGATCTTCACCCATTGGCCCATCAGCTTCGCCTGGCGATTGAAGATGAAGCAGGCATTCTGTCGTTGCCGAGGAAGTTTAAGATATCCCTGCTATCTTGCAGCCGGGCATGCGGGGCGCCATGGATCAATGACCTCGGCTTCGTTGTCCGACGGAAGGCAGGCCAGTACGGGTTCCGTGTGATCGGCGCCGGTTCACTGGGTTCGCGGCCCCGCACAGGGATGGTGCTGTTCGACTGGCTTGCAGTGGAGGAAGTGTTACCGGCAGCAATCGCAGCGGTGCGCGTCTTTGCCGCACACGGGGACCGCGAGCATCGGAACCTTGCCCGCTTCAGGCACATCAGAGATCGGCTCGGCGATAAGAAGTTCATGGCGTTGATGGTGAATGAGTTTGAGACGACAAGATCTCAGCGCGTCTGGCCGAGTGCGGCCCTGACGGAATTGGAAAATGGATTTGCCGCGCATCTGATACTGACATTCCCCAACGGTGATCTCTCACCTGAAGCGGCCGAAGCCTTGGCGTGTCTTGCTGCGATAGAGGATATTTGCATCCGAATCTCTTGCCATCATAAGGTGATTGTATTAGGCAGCACTGATCAGCAACTTAGAGAGGCATTGTCGGCGTTTGATCCGCTTGGCGTGCCTGCCGAACCTCAAGCAACAATCGTCGCGTGTCCTGGCACACGGTGGTGCAAACGGGCGTTGGTGGACACAAACCGGATTGCCAGGCGTATCGGCGTCGAACTCGGTGGAAAGCTCGCTCCCCAGATTACCGTTTGCGTATCCGGCTGTCCGAATGGCTGCGCGCACAGTGCAGTGGCAGATATCGGGCTGATCGGACAACTTGTTTCCGTCGACGGACGGAAAACGGAAGCGTTCGATCTCTTGGCGAAAGGGGGGATGGGACGGAACGACAAACTAGCCCAATGCATTGCTTCCAAACTGTCGGCCGATGAAGTTTTGGCCAAGATTGGCGGCATATGTTCAGACATGAACCACGGTTAGACGAACGGTGATGCCCTTGCTTCCTTTGTTAAGAAGAAAGTCGCACAAGGCCTTCGGCATACGAGGCGGATCATGGTGTTCTTGTTCGATAAATAGCACATGACGTAATGAATACGCGATGCTTGTTTGAGCAAGCGTGCCGTTATTTGGCAGTGGGCAAAAGGAGTTTTTTAGTTATGGCGACCACACGACTGATTCTAGTGGGTGGCTTCTCGGGGGCAGGCAAGACCACGTTATTGGCCCAGGCGGCCGCTCGGCTCGGTCAGCGCGGTCTGAGCGTCGGGGTCGTGACTAACAAACAGGACGAGGACCTGGTCGACACGAAGCTCCTTCAGGGTCAGGGTCTGGCGGTGCGGGAGGTCAGCGGGGGATGTTTCTGCTGCCGATTTGGCTGTCTGCTGACGGCGTCGGACCTGCTCAGCGAGGATTCGGACAAGGACGTCCTTCTGGCCGAGCCAGTCGGCAGTTGCACCGACATTTACTCGACGGTAGTCCAGCCATTGAAGGAGTTTTACGCCTCGCGGTTCTCCGTGGCGCCGTACTCCGTGCTGGCCGACCCGACGGGCCTGCGGCAGGTGCTTGGCGTGTCGGGCAGGAACCCACTACCCAAAAAAGTCTCGGATATCTATCGCAACCAGCTCGAGGAGGCGGACCTGATCATACTGAACAAGGTGGACCTGCTATCAGGCGACCAGATTGTCGAGCTGAAGGCACTTGTGTCGGAGGCGTTCCCCGATACGCCGGTGCTGGAGATGTCGGCATTGACTGGTAATGGCATCGACTCCTGGCTGGCCTGGCTGGCAGGGGACCAGACCGATGTCGGTCGGATCGCCGACGTGGGCTAGGACATTTACGCCGAGGGCAGGGCCGCGTTGAGCTGACTGAATGGGGAGGTCCGTCTGTGAGGGCGCCTTCCCCGGAATTACGTGAAGACCCCCAAAAAAAATGAGCCTCCACCGTAATGCCGGCGAGCGGACTATTGAAAAGAACCCATGTATTTAGAAGGTGGGCAGCCGCCATATCCTAAAAGGGCATGTATCAGGCTTCCCTACGCATGGGCCTAGGTTCTTTCAAAATTCCTCTCTGTCGAGCATGGCAGAGACTCGTTGCGTGTGCATGATGAGATTCTACTAATGAATACTACAATATTATCGGCAGGCAAACCGCAGAACTTGAAGAGCGAATCGGCAGAGTGCGTTTATCCTTCCGCGACGGAACACGACGAACAGGCCAGGAGGGCGGAAGAGCGGAATCAACAGATCGACTCGTACAGTTCGGCGTGTCGGGCGACAAACTGATCGACGTCGAATCTTTCCATCGCGTGGCGTCGGCCTGTCTGGCCGAGGCGGAGGCGAAGCGTGGGGTCCTCGGCCAGGCGAATGAGGGCGGCGGCGAACTGTGCGGTCGAACCACTCTTACAGAGTATGCCGGTTTGGCCGTCGGTGACGACCTCGTTGAGGCCTGGCACATTGCTGGCGACGACGGGCAGCGACGCGGCCATCGCCTCGGCGGCGGCCAGGCAGAAACCTTCCCAGCGGCTTGGTTGGCAGAGGATGTCCGCGGCGGACAGGAGGCCGGGGACGTCGTTGGTGAAGCCGAGGATACGCACGCGGCCGGCGGCTGGCGATTTTTGGGCTGAATCGGTCAGGAAGTGGCGTTGGGGCCCGTCGCCGGCGAGGACGAGGTGCAGTTTAGGGCACGTTTTGCTTTTAGTTTTGGCCGCTTGCTCGAAGGCTTCCAGGAGGACATCGGCGCCCTTTTGCTCGTTTAATCGGCCGACGAATGCGCAGAGTAGATCGTCGTCGCGGAGAGACCATTCCTGCCGAAGTTGTGCCCGGCGAGTTGCATCGCGTGCGTAGGAGGCGATGTCGATGCCGTTGTGGATTATGGTGTACTTGCCGGGCGGCAGGCCGGTCAGTCGGCGATGGTGGTCGCGTACGCCCCGTGAGACGCACACGATGCGGTCCGCGGAGTAGGCAGCGGCCCTGGCCCATGCGAACTGCCAGGGTCGAAACCTTCGTTCGGCGACGTGGACGGTGTGCACGACGTGTGGCAGTCCCACGGCGATTGCCGCCGGCCTGCCGACGAGGTCGGCATGGAAGAGGTGAGTGTGGAGGATATCGAATCGGCCTCGGCGGAGGATGCGGAGCAATTCGGGCCACTTGGCGATATCGAGCTTGCCACGGACCCCAAGGGCCCTGGCGGTCACGCCGGCCATTTGCAGGCGGTCCATCATTTCACCGCCACGCAGACCCACCACCTCGACGGCAAATCGTTCCGGCGGCAGGCGGGTGGCCAGTTCGTACACGCAGCGCTCGGCGCCGGCAGGTCGCAGCTCGGTTATAAGCTGGCATACGCGGATGGTCATAGTGGGATAATATAGCCGCTATGCATGCAAAGGGCACGCAGAACGCCGGGTTTTGGAAGTAGGCAGAACAGGCCTGTGGAGTTGAAGATGCGATTCTTCAGTCGCTCATCATCAGGACCCCGGTTCCGTTGATCTTATCTGCCTTGAGGTCTTGGAGGGCGTAATTGGCGTCGTGGAGGTCGTAGCAGGTGACGTGAGGGCGGATTGGGATTTGTGCCGCCTCGGCGAGCAGGGCCAGGCCGTCGGCGCGTGTATTGGCGGTGACGGAATGGATGTTTCGCTCGTAGAAGAGGTGTTTTTCGTAGTCCAACTGCGGTATTGGGGTCATGTAGATGCCGGCCAGCGCCAGCGTACCTCCTTTTTGGAGCGCGGCCAAGGCTGGAGGAACAAGATCGCCTGCGGGTGCGAAGACGATGGCGGCGTCGACCTTGACGGGCATATCGGCGGCGTTCTCGCCGACCCACTTAGCGCCCATTTGGCGTGCCAGTTGTCGATGGGAACGGCTGCGGGTGACGACGTAGACGTCGCAGGACCTATGAAGGGCGATCTGAATGACCACGTGCGCGGAGCTTCCGAATCCGTAGATACCGAGCTTATCGCCGTTTTGCAGTTGGCTTCGTCTCAAGGCCGCATAGCCTATGATGCCAGCGCACAGGAGTGGTGCGGCGTCGGTATCGGTGAAGGCATCTGGGATGGTGTAGGCGAAATTTTCGGGCACAATGGTTTGGGTGGCATAGCCGCCGTCTTCGTGGTAGCCGGTGTATAGGGAGGATTCACAGAGGTTTTCCCGCTCGGCGAGGCAGAACGGGCAGCAGCCGCACGTGTGGCGCAGCCAGGCCACACCGACTCGTTGTCCGACGGCGAAGCGTTTTTTGCAGCCTGGTCCGACTTCGTCGACGATGCCCACCACCTGATGGCCTGGGATAATGGGCATTTTTTGTGGTGGCAGCTCGCCCTCGATCACGTGTAAGTCGGTTCGGCAGATAGCGCAGCATAGCACGCTTAGCCGAATCTGGCCGATGCGTGGTTGCGGGTCGGGCAGATCCGTCAGGGCAAGCGGCGCCGTTTCGATGGGAGCCGATTCGTTCAGGAGCATGGCCTTCATTTGCTTACCTTGTTGGGCCGTTTTTTTTTTAGCTAATTGTCCATTATGTTCGCTTGCGGATCGGCGGACAAGTTTTGTTTTGTCTTGTCAGCCGCAGTGAGCGTGGGTATAAGCGCGAATATGAACCGGGCAATGATCGCCTTTACCTGGATGATACTATTTACGACGATAGGCGTCAGCGGCTGCGTCGAGCGGCGGCTGACCATCACGTCGGAGCCGGCCGGGGCGTTGGTGTATCTGTCGGACGAGGAAGTCGGCAGAACGCCGGTGACTGTGCCGTTCACGTGGTATGGCGACTACGAGGTTATTTTGCGTCTGGACGGGTACAAGACACTCCAGACGAGCGCGAACATATACCCTCCGCTGTACGACATTCCGCCATGGGACCTGATCAGCCAGGCTGGGGTTCCGTGGACCTATCG
This sequence comes from Planctomycetota bacterium, assembly GCA_013203365.1. Taxonomy (GTDB): domain Bacteria; phylum Planctomycetota; class Phycisphaerae; order SM23-33; family FEN-1343; genus JABMQG01. The sequence continues at coordinate 7,281 of JABMQG010000477.1, forward strand.
CTATAACGTTCAGCGTCACTACAGTCTGGAGCCGTTGGTCTTGCCTGACGACAATGAGTTGGTGGACAGCGCGTTGGAGCTGAAGGGCAGGATTTTGCAGCCAACGGTGAAATAGTTTGCGTGGCTGTGGCAGGGCTGATGGCGAGTGAGTTGCAATTGGCGGCGGCACAGTTGGGGTTTTGCCGAGCAAATGAGGATTCGTGCCCTTTTTGTTTTTGTCCGCGAATGTTGCATTTTGGCAACGTGCTGCGTTGATTTGGAGCAACACTAGCTGATTTTCTCTGCAAGGCGGTTCTGGGGTATAGAATCAGGAAAACAATTCTTAATCTCTTTCAGATGAGTATGTTACCTGCCCTGCGTGCAATGGCCGGGTGTCTAGGCCTGTCCCCAATGGTACTGAAATTGCCGGTTGGTTGATTGGAGGTTCTTGATAATGAATACCGGGGAACGGCGGCGATACCCCAGGTTGGCAATGCGATTGCCGGTTACTCACCGGCCGGCAGGTCAGATTGGCGGGAACTTGAGCGGCGATTTCACCACGAATGTAGCAGCTGGCGGGGTTTACTTCGTAACTGCCTGCCCTCAGTGGCGGTGCGGGCAGAAGCTGGACATAGAACTGGATGTCCCGCCGGGGGAAGGACATTTTCCTTATGCCGGAAGATGTCGCGGTTTGGCCACGGTGGTTCGATGCGAGCCGGTGTCGAGCGATTGTCGCGGTCGATGGGGCGTGGCCGCCCGTTTCGATGAAACGCCGAACCTGGATTTTCAATAGGTCCCAAGTTTGAGTGCAAAGGGCAGCCTTGCCGGTTAAGATGGTTTTGAGATGAGCGCGCGAAGCTTTTTCGATTGTTTCGATCGTATTGACCGTTTTGATCCCCGGCAAGCGCAAGGTGGCAGCGATCGGCCTGAGGTTGTTTCCGGCGGTGAAGGCGGCGTTGAGCTGACCGAGCAGTCCGTGGGGCCGAAGGCTGGTGCGCCTCGGACGGTTTCGGATCTACTGGCGGACATCAAGGCCGCACTGGCTGAGGGGCTGCCGCAGGAAGTGGTGGTAGTCGGGGAGGTAAGTAACTTCAAGCGGCATGGTAGCGGGCACCTGTATTTCTCGCTGAAAGACACTGGCGGTCAGATTTCCGCGGTCATGTTTCGCGCAGCTGCTTCTAGACTGCGATTCGAGCCGGAAGACGGGCTTCAGGTAGTCGCCAGCGGTCGTGTGGACGTATACGAGGCCCAGGGCAAACTTCAATTGTACGTTGAACGGCTGCTACCCCAGGGGGCCGGTGCGTTGGAGTTGGCGTTTCGCCAGTTGGTGCAGAAGCTTCAGGCCGAGGGCCTGTTTGACGCGGCGCACAAGAAGCCGCTGCCGGGGTATCCCGAGAGAATCTGCGTAATCACGAGCGCCACCGGTGCGGCCATCAGGGACATTCGCCGGACGCTTGCTCGGCGGTGGCCGGCGGCGGCGGTGTATTTGATTCTGACGGCGGTTCAGGGCGAATCGGCAGCCGGCGAGATTGCCCGGGCCGTCCGTGCGGCGGACGCCAATGCCGAGCGGCTGGGACTGGACGTGCTGATCGTCGCACGAGGCGGCGGGAGCGTCGAAGACCTGTGGAGTTTTAATGCAGAGGCCGTTGCTCGCGCCATTTTCGACTGCCGAGTGCCGGTCATCAGCGGGGTCGGGCACGAGATCGACACCACGATCGCGGACATGGTGGCCGACGTACGCGCAGCGACGCCGACGGCGGCTGCGGAGCTGGCCACACCCGATCGAGAGCAGTTGCGGCGATTTTGCCGCCAGCAGGCAGGCCGGATGCGGCGCGGTATCGGCCAGAGGC
>JABMQG010000478.1 GCA_013203365.1 Planctomycetota bacterium
CGCCCGACCCGAGGTCCGTTGTTTTCGACTTCGAACTGACAGTCACACCCAGCGGAGGGGCGGGCGGCACGGCGTACCTTGATGTCAGTTACGGCGGGTCGGTGATTGGTTCGCTCAGCGGCACATACGCCGCCGACCTTTCCGACGCGTATGCTTTTGTCGGGCTCTGGAACGGGGAAGGCGAAAGCGAGTTCAGCTTTCTCGACTACAGTTTCGGGGCGGGTACGGCAGGCCAACTGGACCTCACCCCGATCCCCGAGCCGGCCGGCTTGGGCCTGATCGGGATCGCGTTGCTTGGTCTTCGGAAGAAGAGAAACTAGTTGAGTTGTCGCTGCTCCGGTGGCGGCGTGTGGCCGCCGCCGGAGAGCGGCGGGCGGCTGATCGCCTCGGCGATCAACTGCCCGGGCCAGTTTGTCCAACATGGGCCAAACTGGCGAGACGCTGTAAGGAAGAAAGGAGTCTTACGATGAAACGGTTAATGATGATTCTGGCAGTTGCGGCGCTGACGGCGGGCATCAGCTCCGCCGCGAACGTCGTGGTGTTCGATCAGGGCTTCGGGACTGATACGGACGGCATAATATTCGAGTCGGGTGACGGCGAAAACGTCGTCCGGGTGTCTTCGGGCGGAGGAACGCTCGGGGTCCCGTCGGGTGCCGGAGATTATCACGCCGAGGTCACCTTGTCGGACACGTACGGCGTCGGGTTCTTCACCAGAAACGGCGGCTATTCGTCCGAATGGCCCGGCTACATCAAGCAGAGCATCAAGATCTACATCGATCCGGCGGCTGGGAACTTTGTGCCCGGCTCTGGTGGCACCCCGGACTCTGGTGACGGCTATTTTTGGGATGCCGCAATGTGCGATGAAAACGGAACAAGCTGGGCAGCCGGTGGGGGCTTTGGTGTTCAGAAGACGGCTTCGGACACATGGAGTGTGGGGGCAGAAGACGCTTACGGAGGGTTCCACTACGTCGGAGAAACAAGTGCTCCGCATGGTAATGTAACTCCTCTCGATATCACCAGCGCCGGGTGGTACACGTTGGCAACCGAGTGGGTCCAATCCCCTACCGACCTGGACCTGATCGACCAAGTGAACACGGTCCGCGATTCGACAGGGACGTTGCTGTGGACCGATACAATCGGCGACTACATGAGCCACACAGCCGCAGGCGTATCCAGGGCATACAAGGACTGCGTCGCAGGCGGGATTTCATACTCGTGGCTTGGCAGTCAAGCTGTAAGAGGGGGGGCTGGAAGCGGGTATGACGACCATCCCTCCGATGCCAGCACGCTTTACGTTTACGGAAACACAATGACACTGCTCGCCGTCGACGATGTGCACGCAGAGATTCTTGGCGAACCAGTCGTTCCCGAGCCGGCCGGTTTGGGCCTGATCGGGATCGCACTGTTGGCGGTTCGGAAGAAGAGAAACTAGTTGAGCTGTTGCGAGCCGGTGGCGGGGTGTACCCGCCATCGGCGAGCGGCGCAAGAAGAAGGAGTCTTACGATGAAACGGTTAATGATGATTCTGGCAGTTGCGGCGCTGATGATGGCCGGAGCGGTTCCGGCCGAAGCGGCCAGCACATGGACGGTCAATCCCGGCGACAGCATTCAGACGGCGGTCAACTCGGCCGCTGACGGCGACACGATCAGCATCGTGGCAGGCACGTATACCGAGCAGGTGGGCGTGACAGCAGGCAAGGGCCTCACGTTCGCCGGAGCGGGAAGGGACGTGGTGACTTGGATCGCACCGGCGGGCGGCAAGTGCATCGTTGGTGATATGAGTGGGTATACGGGGAACATGAGCTACGAGATTTCTGGCGTCACCTTCAACTCGCGAAGTGAGGCGGCCTCCGGAGGTGGGACGGGCATCATGATCACTGGCGCGTCCAGCGGTCCCCTCTCTTTGGATATTCACGACAACCAGTTCATTGAGGATCGAGCTTCCGGTGATACCGATCACTGGAGCACCTCAATGTGGTTGTGCCACAACCGCTACGCCGCTCGCGACGGCTTGGGAGACGGCGCGGTTCGCATTTACGATAACATCGACACGACGTGGGGTGGAATGACGATGTCCAACAGTCAGGCCTATGATATCTTCAACAACCTCTTCGACGGGGCCAGCGACGCCATCTACAACGGCCACGGTTGCCCCGATGCAGCAGGCCAGACTTTCGGCGATCACCACATCTATGGCAACACCTTCGCGAATGCCAGCGACGACCTGCACGGCCCCGACAGCGGGACGCCGGCCATTGTCTGGTCGTACTACGGCGCTGGCGAAGGAACACACCTGCCGAGCACGATTGATGAAAACTGTTTCTGGCGCAATGATACCGCCATCGAATTCGGCATGGGCTCGGACATGGTGTACCCGGCTCACGTGATCACGAACAACAACTTCTGCGAGAACGGCATGGCCGTCAGTGTCGGCGGCGACTACGCCTCCACCCTGAACGCACAGGGCAACTGGTGGGGAGCGGCCGACGGTCCCGGCCCGGTGGGCCCTGGCAGCGGAGATCCGATTACACTTAATGTCGATTACGGCAGTTTTGCTGCTGCGGCAATCGAGGGCGTTCCTGTCACTGCACCCATCCCCGAGCCGGCCGGACTGGGCCTGATCGGCCTGGCGCTGCTGGCTGTTCGGAAGAAGAGAAACTAATTGAGTTGTCGCGGGCCGGTGGCAGGGTGTACCCGCCGCCGGCGAGCGACGCAATGATGAAAGGAGTCTTAAGATGAAACGCGTAATGTTTGTGGCGGCTGGAATCGTGGGACTGATGCTGGCGAACGGGATCGCCGGCGCGGCCACCATTGACTGGAAGGGTGTGACCTGGGACCTCGAGAACGGAACGGCCCTGATAAACCCGGATGGCAGCCTGACGCTGACTATCACCAGCGGCACCGGCAGCGGCACTGCTGCGTTACATGTTAACCGCCTCCCTTGGGGCGCCGGTACCTTTGATACCGTTATGGATCCGTGGGTCCAGTGGTCGTTCGAAGGCCACAAAGGGGACATCATGATAGAGCAGGAGGCTTACCCGGGCCCCACTGTTCAGGCTGGGTCCATTTGGGGATACGAATTGGCCGTAACCCGGTATACGGCGCCCGACACCTCCCGGCCCGAGGAATACTTTGTGTGGGCTGAGGACACCGAGCCAATTTCTCACGTTGTGTACCTGGGCAAGCGCACCGACGGGGCAGTCGACGCCCAGTTCGATTCTGGTCCTTGGGAAGCAAGTGCTTTCCTGAGGACAAACGTGGGAGGTGCTTGGGGCTTCAATGATGTTTACCTCCGCCTGCGATCAGGCACTGCAGCGGACACAATTACTTTCAATGATTTTCAGTACGGAAGTGGACACGTCCCCATCCCCGAGCCGGCCGGCCTGGGCCTGATCGGCTTGGCGCTGCTGGCGGTTCGGAAGCGGAGAACGTGACGGGGACAAGTGACGACGGAAAGCAGCTCGGGCGGACCGGCACAGGCCGATCCGCCCGAATGTTTGTGTCGCCGGCTGCCGCCTGCGGTCGAGCGGCTTACCCGGCGGTCTCTTTCAGAGCCGTGCGGACGACCGAGAGCAGCCGGTCGGCGGAGACGGGCTTCTGGAACACGCCGGACAGGCCGACCGAGGCGTAGTCGGTCGCGAGATTGAAATCGTCGCCGACCGAACTGAGCATGTACACGGGGGCCGTGTTGCCGAGCAGGCGCAGTTCCTTGACGA
>JABMQG010000479.1 GCA_013203365.1 Planctomycetota bacterium
CCCTGGCCGAAGCGTGGGACGAGGTCGTTCCCGAGGAAGTTCGGCAACACACGGCCCTGGAAGGGTTTTGTAGAGGTACACTTACCGTGATGGTCGATTCGGCTTCACATCGTTTCAAGCTTGAGATGCTGCTGCGCGGCGGTCTTCAAAGGGCCCTCGCCGAGCGGTTCTCCGACTCGTTGAACCGAATCAAACTCGTACCAGGCCGATTCTACAGCGTAGACCTCGAAGGCCAACCGCGTTACGTTTTTTGATCCATTGTCCCCAAGCCCCCGTCGGCATGGAACTGGACAAAGGGGACCGTGCATGCAGGAGGGGTGGAGAAACAGCGGGCATATGGCGAGCCTGCATGGCATTCTGTTCGATCTGGGCGATACACTGCTGGACTTTGGTCCGGTAAACACACTTAAGTTGTTCGAACAGGGGGCTCGCCTTACGTATGCGTACTTGCAGGCCTTACAACTACCGGTACCCACCTTCCGCAGTTATCATCGCCGGCAATTGCGCGCGATTCGCTGGGCCTACTTCAAGAGCCGACTCATCAGGCGCGACTTTGACTGCCTCGACATCATTCGGCCGTTGGCACGGTCGATGGGTCACGATCTTACTCCCGAGCAGTTCCAGGAGTTGGCTTGGCGGTGGTACCAGCCGTTGAGCCAGCAGGCGAGCATCGAGCCGACGTTGCCTGAAATCTTGCAGCAGCTTGCCGACAGAGACCTGAAGCTAGGTGTTGTCTCCAACACCTTCATTCCGGGAGCGGTGCTGGATCGACATCTTGATAGCATAGGGCTTCTAAGACTTTTCGTTAGCCGCACATACAGTTGCGACATCCGCTACCGCAAACCACACCCAAACATATTCCGCCACGCTCTTAACAAGACAGGCCTCTTGGCCGAGCATACCATATTCGTCGGAGATTCACCCAAGGCCGACATTTACGGGGCCAAACAAGTTGGCATGATAGCCGTTCTCAAAGACCCAATAGGCAGGCGCAAAGCGTACCGCATACCGCCGGACTACACCATTTTTTCCCTGAAGGAACTGCCGAAGATTGTGGAGCAATACCTCGGTGTACATGGCGCATCCGACACAAAAGGACAGTATCCATGAATGAGAAAGAATTCGCAGCGATACGCTTGGCCCGCAAGATCGCTGCCGCCTTCGGCGCCCTGCCGGCCGTTGAGGCAGTTGCATTGTGAGGCTCGCAGGTTGGCGACCGGGTTGACAGGGACTCCGATATCGACGTGTACGTTTACACGACTTCAGCGATCCCACTGCCCGATCGCGAATTAATCGTGGCGAAGTTGGGGGCCGCATGCCCCCGAACCGGTCACACCGTCGGTATGCTCTCGCCGTATATCAACATTGAGATCGTCAACATCTTCCTGAGTCAGTTTGCCAGAGAGATTCCCCACGACGTTCATGTCGTGATGGTCTGGGATCAAGCTGGTTTCCATACAGGCAACGATTTGAACATTCCCGAGAACATTACGATTGTTCCGTTGCCACCGTACTCGCCGGAACTCAACCCGATGGAAAATCTATGGCATTACCTACGAAGCCACTACTGGTCGAACCGGATGTTTGAGGATTACGACGACTTGTGCGACGCTGCTGAGATGGCTTGGCGAGACACTTGCCTTGATGCTGCCACCATCCAATCGGTCTGCAATGCCTCCTATACGCGAGCGCATTAATTAATTGGCGATGGTATTAGACAGCGAGTAACCCATGTTGCATTGCCCCGACCAGTAACGCAATCTATACCAACCGCAGGGGCTAGGTCTTTTGCAGCAGGGCCTCGGCGTTTTCAGCGACTTTGCGATAGGCGGCGGCATATTCGGCAATGATCTGCGGGCGATCGTGCTTGAACCAAGGTACGGCGAAGGTGATCTCGTCGATGCTCTCGCTGACCGGCAGCGTGCCGGGACCCTGGCGAACGTCGCGCTGTCCGAATGCAACAACCGTGGGCCTTCCCTGCCTGAAGATGTCGGCCTCATTGAAGACCGGATGCAGGTGCAAAGGCAAGACGGCCCCCTCTTGGCACATCGGCACCCCCTCGGCCCTGACGGCCTGGCAGAACAGCCGGCACGCAAGCCCGCCAAGTTCATCCGGCCGATAGAGTCCACGAGGGCAATACCATCCGCCCATCGTAGAGCCTGAATCCTCAGGGGGACGGTGAGGCCTGATGCCCGGTGTATCTTCCAGCATGTCCCAAAACCGGTTCATGGCCTTTTGTATCTCCGCCATGCGCGTGGCGTAGTGCTTCAGCTGCACCCGCCCCATCGCAGAGCACGTCTGGTTAATTCGGTGCTTGTATCCGCCGATAGGCAGCCCCGCGAAGACCTTCAACTGCGGTATCGTCACCGCTGCATCCGGCTCAGTCCACCGGGCGGGGCCGCCGGTGCGTTCGTAATGGCCATAGGCAACACATTGCTCGTATATGGCGCGGTCATTGGTTACGACCATTCCGCCCTCGCCGATTGCCAGGGCCTTACCCGCCATGAGGCTCATTGCCCCGACGTCGCCGAGCGTTCCGAGCATTCGACCCTTGTACAGCCCGCCCTGTGCGTGAGATACGTCCTCGATGACCCGAACATTGTGCTTTCGGGCGATCCGGAGGATCGCGTCCATGTCGCAGGGGTAGCCGGCGTAGTGGACCACGACGATAGCCTTGGTTCGCGGGCCGATGCGGTGGGCGATGTCGCCGGGGTCTATGCAGAGGGTATCGGCCTCAATATCCGCAAAGTTGACAGTGGCACCCATGCTCAGGGCCTGCGTTGCGCTTGCCCAGTAGGTCATCGACGGGCAGATGATCTCGTCGCCAGCGCCGACCCCGCAGGCCCAGGTTGCTGCCCTGATCGCTTCGGTTCCATTCGGGTAAGCCAGTGCGAACTGCATGCCCATCCATTCGGCGAATTCGGCCTCGAACCGCTTGGTGACGTCGTTTCCGCTCATCGATCCGCGGCGGAGCACCTCCAGCACCGCCTGTTCGTCTTCGGCGGTGACGATCGGCCAGCGAAAGATATCGCCGGGGTCCTGTGTGACGCTCTTCGGCCCGCCCAGTTCAGCCAGCTTCTCGGTCTTCACGCGATCAACTCCTTGAGAGATTTTCTGCATCCGATTCACCCGCGACCACCGCGGCCTGTGCTTAAGCTATTATCGGCGTGGCCGGTGGCATGGTGCAAGTGCCATCGGCCAGACCGAATCGGTTCCGCGGCCCGATTCATAGCCAAGCAACATCATTGACACTTGAGATAGCAGGCGGTACATAACGTCCCGACAGTGGCGTTTTGAACGAAGGTGCGGTATGTTTCCGTCATCGTGGTCAAATCTGTGGATATCGTCGGCTGATCTACTATTCAAATACTCTACGTAAAACTGCTATAAGGAGAGCGGCTTTGAAAGGCAAGGTAACGGCCCAGCAGCTTCTGCCGAAAGTCAGCGCAATCTGTGAACGGGAGATTTCCGATTGCCCGGTCGTTGACGGGCTGATCTTCACCAGCAGCGCCACGAACGATCTGCTGGACCCGATGACGGCCGGGAGGTGTGCGGCCAGGCATGCAGTGGTCTATAAGCTCAGCGGGGATGAACGTTTCCGCAGTTACACCCGCGACTTGCTGGCCTATGCCGGCAGGTCGCTTGTGACTAGCAAGGGCGTGAGTTTTTTCCCGCAGGGCATGCCCAACTGGTCCGACGACGGCAGAACCCTTCGGCGGGCATTCTGCGCTTCACGCTGGATCAGGGACGATACGGCCATGGAGTGGATATCGCAGATGATCCGCAACTGGCCTTACAAGGAGCAGGAGCACAAGTACGTGGAGCGTTTCGCCCCGGGGCCCAACGCCGAGAGCAGCCGAAAGAGCTTCGCCTACTCCTTGAACATGTTGCTGGAAGGTGGGCTGGATGCCTATCTGGTCGGCAGGCACATCGGCGACGAGCAGATGAAGGCCCGTGGCCGGGCGGTGATCGAGCAGATCATTCTGCCAAACCAGCGTGAGGACGGGCTTTGGAACTATGCCGCCAAGCGTGAAGGTTGCGACCCCTGGCGGCTGGGGACGGAAGAGTACAACTACAGCCAGTACGTGGCCGAGATGCTCGCGTATCTGTTGGAGTATCCCGAGTGGCGGGAAAGGCTGCTCGATCCGGTCAGGAGGTCGTTGGATGAGCTTTGTCGGCGGTTCGAACTGGGCGACGGGGCGTTCTACGCCCGGGTACACTGGGGCTGGGACCACGTCTTCGAATCGACCCTTAATAACGCCAGCCTGGCCTGGAAGCTCTACCATCACGCCGGCCAAACGCAATACGGCGAGCTGATCGCCCGCAGGCTGAGCTGGTTGGAGAAGGTTGACGTTGGGCCAGGTTATCAGGGCTCGCTAAGGTACATGTACAACGAGCATAATCTATGGGAAATGATGGCCGAGGGCCTTGCGGTCGAAGGCGACCTGCCCGCACTCGGCGACACGCTGGCGGTGTTAGAGCGGATGGAGAGGGAGCTGTCGATCATTCCCGCCGACAACGCCCACTGCGAAGGCTACTTCACCAGGAAATATAACTTCAGCCATCTTGTGTTGCAGCGCAAGATACACGCCATCCGCACCGAGCTTGCCGGCGGCGAGCCGGCGGAGCTGCTCGCCGGCGCCGGCCGGGACGGAGCGGAACTGGAGTTGCCATGGAGGTTCGATAGCGCCCAGATGAGCTGTCGCATTCGGGCCCGCTGGACGCAGGAGGCCTTTTCGATGCGGGCGGCTGTTACCAACGCCGAACATCATCAGCCATACTATGGCGCCCAGATGGACCGTGGCGATTCGATGTCTTTCATCATTGAACTGCCGGATGGCAAGGAAGTGCGTCTGACCGCGGCCCTGACCCGAAACGGGCCGGAGGTCTTCCGGTATGCAGACGACATTTCCTTCAGCAGTCAGCGGGACTGGGCCAAGGACATCCACGAGGGCGAGCTCCTGCCTGGGGCGGCGCTGGAGGTTTACGTTCACTCCGGCCTGGTGGAATACGAGCTGTCGCTGCCTTGGTCGGTGCTGGGCATAGAACCCAAGAAAGGGCTGCAAATTCCCCTGACAATCATGATCAACAAGCTGATGGGCGCAGGCTTCCAGTTCATGATTTGGGGCAAAGACGTGCGCGACAACTGGACCGACGGGCATAAGCTGCTGCATCTGGCCTGACGCGGCGGCAGCGGGCATGAACGCTCGTGCAATGAATGGACGGCCGACCGTGACGGACAAGCTGGCATCGCCGATGTGGTGGACCTGGGACCACAGCACCAGTTGGGTGGTTGACCGGTTCGGCAAGCAGACCTTCGGTGCGTCGAATTATTACGCCAAGGCCCCCGAGTCGTTTGTTGAAGATTATTCCCGGGCGATTCAGTGGGCCGCGGCCAACGGCATAGGCGCGATCAAGATCGCCGGGCTGCTGCGCGACAGTCACGGCGGGCTCGAAGCGGCCAGGAAGGTCGCGGCGTTTGGGCAGGACCGCGGAGTCGGCATCATCGGCGTTGTCGGGATTGTCTCTTACGGGGGCATCTACTACGAAGGCGACAGCCCTTGGTCGCTCGAGAGATTCCTGGCCGACAATCCCGACTGCATGGGCGTCGGCGCCGACGGAAAGCCCATCAGGAAGACATTCGGCATCTATGGGCCGCGGCCAACCCGGCACGGGTGCCCGTCCAACCAGAAACTGCTGGACTATATGCTGCGATCGGTTGAATGGCTGTTTCGCAGCATACCGGAGCTGGCCGGACTGGCATTCGAGACCGGTGACACGGGCGTTTGCCAATGCCAGAAGTGCCGAAGGCGTCGCATAACGCCGGCCGAGAGTATTTCCTTCGATGACATGGCATTGTATTACCCCAAGGTCGTCGAGACCATACTTTCGGTCAATCCCAAGGCACAGGCGATCTGCGAGACGTATCATCATTTCCTGCCCAAACGGCTTCTCGCGCCGACGCAGTTCAACAGGGGTCTGCCGGCCGAGGCGGCTGATATGCTGGCGGTCGTGCCGAAGGGGGCTTGGTTCCAATGGGTTTGCGACGAATGGGTCTCGGGCGAATGGCTCGAAGGGGCGCAGATGCCGTTGAAAGGCTATCGGCACATCATGCGGGCGCATTTCGGGACCTATTGGTGGGGCAGTTCCCGGCACCGCCTGGAGGTGGAGAAAATAAGGCGGATGTGCCTGCTGTCGGCCTCTTCGGGGCTGCACGCGGTGTCACTGTTCGGCGAAAGCGCCGCATACCACGCCAACGACGAGTTCAACTACCTTGCACAGGTCTATTTCTCCGCCCATCCGCAAGACGGCCTGGACGACTTTGTGCGCAGCGAGATGTCCGAGCGGCTGGGCGGTCAAGACAGGGCTGCCGATTACCTTGCATTCAACGGGGAACTTTTGGCCGGCGGGGTATCACCGGAGACGATCGCCAGGATTGCCGACCACGCAGCCGACACCGATGACCGAGCCAGGCGGCGCTGGCTATGGCTGGGGAGCTATCTGGGCTCAAACGCATGGGACCAAGGATCAGGGCTGGTTTCATAGCTCCCCTTGCCGAACCGGCAAGGAATAGAAGCGACGGCCCTTACCTTCAGGCGAATTCCTCCGCGGATCGGCAGAATTCGATCAGATTCTCCACGGGTGTGAACGGTGTGGCGTTGGAGGTGACGATGATGCCTCCGTACTGTCTGGCGAGATTCATCCTGTCGGCCGTCATAGCCCTTACGTCCGCGGTGGAACCATGTTCCATGATATGCCAGTTGCCTGTACCCCACAGAACTATTTTATCCCCATAGCGTTTTTTGAGGGAGTGTGGATCTTCGCATTCCACGGGGTTGAAGAC
>JABMQG010000480.1 GCA_013203365.1 Planctomycetota bacterium
CCGGTGCGGGCAAGGGTATTGGCATGGCGATCGCCAAGCTTCTGGCGGCCAATGGGGCTGCCGTAGGAGTTAACGCGTTACACGAAGAGTCCGCCTCGTCGGCCTGTCGGGAACTGACGGATGCGGGCTACCGCGCGACAGCCGTGCCGGCTGACGTGTCCGATCGCCAGGCGGTTGACGCAATGATAAGCGCCGTCGAAGCCCAGCTCGGTGATGTCGACATACTCGTCAACAACGCAGCGGCGCCGGCCGATATGGTGCCGTTTGAGAAGACAACACCAGAGATTCAAGACAACGAACTTGTGACCTTCCTGGGCGTGATTTACTGCACCCGGCGAGTGCTTCGCCGGATGATCGAAGCAAAAGCCGGCCGAATTATTAACATTTCTTCCGTCGCCTGCCGACACGGTGCGCCCGGCAGGGCGATTTATAGCGGCGCCAACGCTGGTATCGAAGTTTTCAGCAGGGCCTTGGCGCTGGAGGTGGGCCAGTACGGAATCACAGTCAACTGCGTCAGCCCGGGCGCAACCGAAAGCCAGCGCTTCAAGGCCAGGTCGGAGCAATTGCGTCGCAAACATCGCGATGTCATCAGCCTCGACCGTTTCGCCGAACCGGAAGAAATCGCCCAGGCGGTACTTTTCTTCGCCAGTGACATGGCCAATTACGTAACGGCGGCAACCATAGACGTAGATGGAGGATTTGCCGGCTACCTGCCGTTCAAACCAACAAGTGAGTAAGGGTTATTGATGGGAACTGAACGAATCGTACTAACCGCCCCGGTCAACCAGTCGGCCATGGACAGAATGCGCGAGGTCGTCGAGGTCGCGGTCTCTCCCACGCCGGACGAGACGGCGACGATGGCCCTGTTCGAGGGCACGGTCGTGGGCCTGGTGGCCCGCGGAGAGGGCAGAGTCACCAAGAAGATGATCGACGCCTGCGCCGACCTTCGCGTTATTGGCCGCCCGGGCGCCGGGTACGACACCGTAGATCTGGCCGAAGCGAATCGGCGCAAGATTCCACTGGTGTATGCACCCGTAGGCGCATTCGCCGTTGCCGAGGGCGCACTGGCAATGCTGATGACGCTGGTCAAGAAGGTTCACATATGCGACCCGATAGTCAAGAGCGGGCAGTGGTTCAAACGCTACGACTTTTTCACCGGAGACATGGCTGATCATACTCTTGGGATAGTCGGGCTTGGACGGATAGGCTCTTATCTGGCGAAACTGGTCCAACCATTCGACATGACCATTCTGGGGCACGACCCGGCCGTCAGCGCTGAAGACGCCGTTGAAATGGGCGTTGAGTTCAGCGACCTGGACGATTTGCTCGGGCGATCGGACTACGTGTCGGTGCATATGCCGCTGTTGGACGCGACGCGGGGGATAATCAACCGGCAGTGGTTGGGCAAGATGAAAAAGGGCGCCATTTTGGTCAATACCTCGAGAGGGGGCACAATGGAAAGCCTCGATGTAATCGAAGAGGCCTTGCAAAGCGGTCAGCTAAGTTCCGCAGCACTGGACGTGTTCCCCGTCGAGCCGCCGGATGTGTCGCACCCGATATTCAAAAACCCCAATTGCCTTTGCGTTCCCCACATGATAGGGGTTAGCGAAATCGCTATGGAGCGTATATCCATGACGATGGCCAACGGCATGATCGACGTGCTCCAGGGTCGCAGGCCAAAGTATTGTGTGAACCCGGAAGTGTTTGAATGATGTGTACCATTATCGACGGTTATTGCCATTGCGGCCTGCGGAAATACCGCCCGATAGAGGACTTGCGTCTATTCATGGACGAATTGGGCATTTGCCGATCGGTTCTCGTTCAGCACATGGGCCAGTACGACAACAGCTATATCGAAGGCGTCGTCGCTGCTGAGCCCCAGCGCTTCGCCGGTGTTATGCTGGTGGATGTGGATTCCCCTGACGCTTGCAGCCGCCTTGGCTTCTGGACCGAAGGAGGGGTTTTTCGAGGCGTCCGTCTGATCGCCAGCACCATCTACGAGCATCCAGGCGTCTGGAAACGTGCCGCCGGGCTGGGCCTGAATATTGTCATTTACGACGAGGCTGGCTTAGTTCCGCATTTGGATCCCCTCAGAAAGTTCGCCTCGGAGCATCCACACTGTCGATTGGTTCTGTCTCATCTGGGTGTGTTGAACGTGAAGGAGGCGCCGCACTACGACAGCCACCGTCGGTTGCTGGAATTGGCTGACCTAGGAAATGTGTACGTGCAGATCTCAGGCTTTAGCATGTTCGCCGAATACCCCTACACGGCCCTGGTCGACGTTGTGCGACGGCTTATCGAGGCGTTCGGGCCTGGCCGATCGTTTTACGGAACGAACTTCCCGGCCGTTTCCGACGACGAAGCCGCCTATAGCAAAGACCTCGAGCTGATCTGTACCGGCAAACTCGGCGTGCCGCCAGATGCCCTGGATGATATATTAAACGGGACGGCGATGAGACTGTGGTTCCACATTGCCCCAAAACAATAAAAGGAACTCCCACATGAAGGACAGACTCGCAGAACTTCTCCAACAAAACAAATACCTCCAAGGCGTGATTTGCCGTGACGCGACCCTCACCGACATTGAGCTATATGCGCAGACGGGCTACCACATTGTCTGGATCGACCTTGAGCACGGGCCGGTCTCCATCGTCGAGGCCATACACCTGGGCCGAATGACTGCCGCCCTCGGCATGGTGCCGATGGTGCGCATTGTGGAACCGCGGCGAAGCGAGATGCAACGCGTACTTGACGGTGGCTTTCAAATTGTGGTCCTGCCACAAGTGGCCGATTCCCGCCAAGCCAAGGAATTCGTTCAGTTGGGCAAGTATCCGCCGATGGGGAGGCGGGGGGTTTCGACGTGCTCGGCAGGGACGGACTACACGCTGGGCGACGATGCGCACCAGGCGCTGCGACAGGCCAACAGCGCCACGCACCTTATGGTGCAATTCGAACATGACGACGCGCTGGCCGACGTCGATGCGATTGTGCAAACAGAAGGCATAGACATGGTGATCCCCGGCGCAATGGACTGGCGTATAGGCTTGGGCCTAACGGGCGAACAGGCCAAAACCGAAATTCCCCCGCGCCTCGAGAAACTCTTCACCGCAACAAGAACGGCCGGGAAAACTTCGGCAATGTTCGTCGCCAGCCCGGATGATGTCAAAAAGTACATGAAGCAGGGCGTGCGCATATTCTTCATCGGCGTCGACGTCGCCATGAAAAGAAAACTCTTCGAAGATACGTTGAGAAGGTTCCAAATGTAGCTTAAGGGCAAATGACCCAGCGAGGATGTCTCCGTCGCCTGCGTGGGCGTAGGTCCAGACGTCGGCGGAGCGGTCGTAGCTGTGCAGTTCTTCCGGCTGGAAAAACCGCTGTATTTCCTCGATGGCGGTGGCGGGTGAGTCGCTACCGTGGATGAGATTGTAGCGTTTCGACATGCCGAGGTCCCCGCAAATTGCCCCGGCAGGCACGAACACCGAGTCTACAACATCAAATCATACTATACCGCAATTTCCGCCCGCCGGCCAACAGGGCGGGATTATATTCGCACGAAACGACAGCGGCGTAGATCGCGAGCAGTTCGATATGCTCGGGATCGACACGCCGATATTCACGCCGACCTATTACGAGGACGCATTCCTGAACCAGGTGGTCTTGGCCGGCGTTGAGCCGACTTTGGCGGATCACGCCGGCCAAGTTCGTCATACTGCATGGAACCCGTCGCCGCTGGCCAGATCGCTCGGGCGTGCATCTCCGGCGTCTGCCTGGCTTGGATTGATGTCGTCGATGAGGCTAGCGAGAGCTACCAATTCGCTGATGTGGCCGACGGCGATGCGACTACGCTCTTGAGCGCACCGACTGGCTCGGCGCGAATTCTCTGGAAGGAAAGCGGCATCAGAATACTTTACCTTTTCCGGCTGGGCTTCTTCTCGGCCTCCAGGTGCTGGCGGAGGTATCTTCCGGTGTGGGAGTGCTCGCAGGCTGTGATGTCTTCGGGTTTTCCCGTGGCGATGACCTCCCCGCCGTTGTCGCCGCCTTCGGGGCCAAGGTCGATGATCCAGTC
>JABMQG010000481.1 GCA_013203365.1 Planctomycetota bacterium
AGTCCGCTGTTGTCGATATTTCGGCGCAATTCCGGGAACGCCTTACTGAATTCCGGAAGCAACCACAAATACGCGACTTACGGTATGCCCAGCGTTTGAAACTCGTTCGACTCGGGGAGCTTAACGGGTTTTCTCGAAAGAGAAGGCCCGTTTTCGTTAACGGCCAAGGCCCACGGACGGGGTTCCGTGGGTTCGCGCTATATCGCATGATTCCAAAGGATTAAGGAGATTCCCGACACGCCAGCCGGCGCTCTCGGTTCGTAGGCGTGACGTTCGGGGTACGAGAGTAACCTACGGGGTTGCGTTCATACCCCGAATGAAAGCGTCTCGAACTCTCGCGCTCTCTAGTTAACATGCCCCCGTTAGTTAACATCGTTATCGTGCCAAGGCCCCCGAATGGGCGTATTTCGAACTCGCTCTCGGTAGGTAGCCAAGGATAGGGCCACGGGCAAAGCGATGTGATCTACATTGCAGCCAGCCCACCGGGCGGTCCGTGTGCGAGGCCGCGGCATGTGGTAGTCGATGCATTTGGCAGTAGGAATGTCGCGATATCAATTCGCTTGGCTTGTGGTCGTCATCGAGACCAGAAGCAGCCTCATCGACACTCCCCAGTCCTTCTGAGGCTGTCGGAGCGGTCCGCCATCGTCAGACCGGTCATCCCCGACTGAATAGACCATAAAGGTGTCCGTCTGAGCCTTGAAGACGAGATCTCTGCCCGTGAAGGGATCCGCTGGGAGGTCGATTCCAGTGAATTGCCGCAGCTCGTAGAGCGACTTGGGCAGTCGACCATTTGCAAGGCGGTAACGTTCGACCATCACCGCCACCTCCGCCGACCGCAGGCTACCGACAGTTCGGCCCAGGATCACCATGGCGCGGTCAAACGCAGGAGCAAGGATCTGGTTGAAGAGCGCGAAGACGCCGGCAGATGGTTGCTTGTAGGCACGCATCGCGTCCATGCATTCGGGCCACTTCTTGCCCGCAGCGTAAATGTACTGATCGTACATCTGCAATTGGCGGACCATCATCATGCGGAACATTGGTCGACTCAGGAAGTTGCTGGGAGGAGCGGTGTCGGGCAGATTAGGCGCATCACCAAGTTCCAGGCGGCGATGCGAAACGATCAGGTTGCGCCAAAGCTCCAGCATGTAGACTCGTTCAGCCAGAAATACCCTCTGCATGCCCAGTGACTGATCCACATCAGCCAACGCCAACTCCAGCTTTGCCAATTCCTGATCAGAGAGTCGGCCGGCCTCCAAGACAGTTGGTAGCGAGTCAACGCAAAAAGCTGTACAGGCAACCTTGGCCAAATACGTGATCAGAACCGGCTGGTGGTCAAACATTCGCCATATGCGCAACGATGATATGAATGAAGCCGCCGCCTCGCTCGTCAAGCCCTGCTGGGCCAGCCATAACGTCCGCAAGGACAGCACCCTAGCCAAGGCCCTCGCATCGCTTAATTGGGGCAGCATGACGGCGATGCCGTTGGAAAGACCAAAGTTGTACGCGCACTGAGCCCGTTGCGACCCCCGGTCGATCATCTCCAGCGACAGAGCGTTCGCAGCTAGTACACTCTCGATCTCGGCGGCCACCTCGGGATGAATGGTTGTCTCCCTCGTCTGGGCAAGGTTCTTCAGCTTGTCGAGCAAGTCTGCGACCCTTTTGTCGATGCTAGAACAGTGCAGGGCCATCGCTGCCTTATAGTAAGGTGCCGCATCGTCGGTTTCGCTGATCTTGGGCAGGGACTGATCCAGTTGCGTAAATGTAAGAGGCTGGCCGGCAGCCTGAATCTTCGAAAGCTCGTCTTCCAAAGCCTTGGCGGAGGAATAGTTGAAGATGCCCCATGTGATGGCCGCGATGACCAACAGAACCACAATCACACGGAACGTCCACTTCAGGAGCCTCCTCCACAGCGATTTGCCGACCTTTGGCTTACAGCTAGGCTTGATTGGCTGCTGGGTCATGTCTGTTCTCCAGTCTCTGGTCGTAATTTCTCAGTATGTCTTATTGGCGTTCACGGCCGAGACAACGTCAGTACTGCCGTCCAGTGGCCCGGCTCTCAATGCCATGGCCAGGTATCGACGCCCCCAGCCATCGCCATTGAGTTCTTCGGCGAGCTGCTCTTCCTGCCGCGTCCAACTGGCCGGGCCGATCCCTATCCGGCCAACTGTGAGGGATGAAACCCTCTCGGCCTCGGTATTCAACCACACAGCAGCTATCAACCCGGCGGCTACAGCCGAGCGCCACAGGTAAACGGCAATTCGTCGCGGACGACGTTCCCCTGAAA
>JABMQG010000046.1 GCA_013203365.1 Planctomycetota bacterium
ATTTTGAACCGTGCTTCCGTCGTCTGTTCTGCATTCGTTCGTCTCCCGATCCATCCTTCGGTAAAGACGACGAATGTACCTTAGCCCAGCGCCCAGTTTTTGGGGAGTATTATATGCCTCGACCACTCGCTTCCGCAAATCCATCGAATAACTTGCCATGCCCAAGTCATCGGCAAGCTTCACGAAATTAGTTAAAGTGCTCTAGCGAACCCGTTTTTTCAGGCGAGGACTCACTGCCGGGAGCATGGGAAATGCTGTCGGCGCATCAGGACGCAGTCCTTGCCACCGGTAAGCAGGAGACGTACTCGCAAAGCCAGATCGGTCGGGCTGTCGGATTGACACGCGCCCGGGTCGAGCATCTCGAACTGACGGCCAGGCTCAGGTTTATCAAAACGCTGGCGCAGAGTTACCCGCAAAGCTTCCTCGATCTTGGGGGCACATACGAGCAACTTTCCTTCCTGAAATCCATCAGGATCAGTGCGGCCAACAGTCGGAGGCTGTGGCGGCGATGGAGCAGTATCGGCAGAGGAATCCATGAAAGGAGGACCAGTCCATGAGGGCGGCAAAGCTGGAACACTACGGCCTTAATAGCGGCGAGGCGGCCGCCTATCTCGATATCTCGCTGGGGCACCTGTACAACCTTATATCCCAAGGCCATGGGCCCAGGCACATCAAGTATGGCGGGCAACTGCGGTTTCGAACCGACCACCTTGACGACTGGATCTCGGCCCGCTACGTCGCCGTCGGCGATGTTTGGAGCGAGTGAAGTCCGCTTCTCAAGCGGCGGTTGTTTAAAAAAAGCCTCACTGCCATGGGAACTGTTGGCCGGTAAGCAGCGTGTAGGCCTCGACGTACTTTTCTCTCGTGGCCTGTACGATGTCCCTCGGCAGGACAGGGGCTGGCGGGGTCTTGTCGAATTCGATCTGTTCGAGGTAGTTTCGGACGAACTGCTTGTCGAAGCTCTCCTGGTCGCGGCCGATCTGGTACTTCTCGGTCGGCCAAAAGCGGCTGCTGTCCGGCGTGAGCACCTCGTCGATCAACAGCAGCTGGCCGGAATCGTCCACGCCGAACTCGAACTTCGTGTCGGCGATTATGACACCACGATCGCGAGCGTAATGATGGCCTGCGGAGTAGAGCTCCAGGCTGATCCGGCGCAGGGTCTGGGCCATATCAAGGCCTACGATTTCCACAGCCTGCTCGAAGGAGATGTTTTCGTCGTGGCTGCCCAGGTCGGCTTTAGTAGCAGGTGTGAAGATTGGCTCGGGAAGCTCCTGGCACTGGGTCAGGCCAGCCGGCAGCTCGATGCCACAGATCGTGCCGTTGGCCTGGTACTCCTTCCACCCGCTGCCGGCAAGATAACCGCGGACCACGCACTCGATAGGCAACGGCTTGGCCCGCGTGCAGAGCATGAACCGCCCGTCGAACTGATCGTTGCGAAATGACGCGGGCAGATCATTCAACTCGGCAGGGATGATGTGATTGGCCACTACTGCCCGCAATTTATTGAACCAGAACAAGCTAAGCTGCGTGAGCACCCGACCCTTGTCGGGGATGCCGTTGGGCATAACGACGTCGAACGCGCTGATACGGTCGGTGGCGATGATCAGCAGCTGTGAAGGCAGCTCGTACAGGTCGCGGACCTTTCCGCTTCGCTTGGGAAATCCGGGCACGTCGGTTGTAAGCAATGCAATCGTCTTCATAAGTTCAGTTTTCTGGTCCAGGCCAAGCATTGCCGTAGTTGCCAGCCGCTTGCTTAGTTAACGCTACCCTGTAGCCTCTTGGCACCTATTCTGTCAAGCATGCGTTTTGCCGGCCAGGTAGCCAACCAGCATGGCAAGTTGCGTCAGCAGGTTCCCTGCCAGCAGTGCGCCGCGCGTGACACCGCCGGTGGCCCGGCAGATGCATACGCTGCCTATGCTGCCCGCCACCAGCGGCAGGGCAGCCGGCAGGGCGACCCAGCCGTTGAGGAAGTTCAGTTGCCATAGGGTTCCGGCAAGCGGAATTGCCATCCACATTGCGGTGGCGGCGACCGGCTGGCATTTGATGAAACTCCGCACCAGGGCGGATGCCCTCTCGGCCGGCCGGCAGAAATGGCCGGGAACCATCATCGCCCACACCCCCCACATGGGCATGACGATCAGCACTCGGTACTCCTCCATGGGCTGAATCCACGCCAGAAAAGCGGGCAAGCGGATTGCCTGGCGGTGGTAAGGCAAAATACCAAGCAGGCACAGGGCGAACAGGCACATCGTCGCCCCTGCGATCATCGCTTGATCGGCGGGCGAATCTCCCCGCCACAAACGGGCCGGGGCCAACATCACTCGCCCAAGCGGCGGCAGCGCCATCACCGTAAGCACGGCGGCGGCAGGCATAAGCGGTAGGTTGGTGTCGCGCCACCACGGAAAGGCCTGGGCCGCCAGAGCCCAGACCGCCGCCAGCAGCAGCCCCCACGCCAAACCCGCAAGGCCAAGCCACAACCACACCTGCCGAAGCCCATTGCCGTCGTGGTCGGCAAGCCGATTATCTGCGCCGGCCAGCAGGATAAGCGCGGCTGTGGGGCCCGACAGCCGGCCGGTCGAAACATTGGAACCCTGTGGTGGCGATGCACCGTTAATTTCTTGCTGAGACACAACAGCGGCAGGATACAGGTCTGCACAAGCGACGGCAACAAACAAAAAAGCCCACACACCCGCCTTGGGTGCAACTGGCCTAATGGTGCCTGCTCAATCCAGCCGACGCACGAGCTGACCGTAGCGTCTGAGCTTGTCGGCCCGCAGTTGGGGATCGAGTCGGGCGGTCGCTGGTAGCATCAGGCGGCCGCCAAGACCGAACCTGGGTGATGGGTCGGCAAGATCGTCTTTCAGTAGGAACCGCCCGTAATTGCCTTCCAGCATCACCGGCGGCGGAGCCGCAGTTAAGAACGCGCGCTGGGCCATCGACAGGATCGCACTTTCGCCGACCATGCAGCCCAACACATACGGAACGCCCTCCTGGGTTGCCTTTTCCGCTATGGCCAGAGCTGGGCCTAATCCGCCGTTCTTGCAAATGCGAACATTCAGCCAAACCCGGCCCTCTGCGCCGAGCAGGACGTCGGCGTCGGCGGCGGTAATGCAGCTTTCGTCGGCGATCAGGGGCAGGCTGCACTGCATCGCCAGGTCCACAAATTTACCGATGCGGACGGTGCATGGCTGCTCGACGGCAAAGACGCCGAATGACTTCATCTCCTCGACCAGCCTCGGTGCGTCCTTATACTTCCACGCCCCGTTGACGTCCACCCTCAGGGTGCACCTTCCACGCTGGAGGTGCCGGCGGAGTTTTTTGTGGACAACGCGGAGGTTGGCCCGGTCGATCTCTTCACCGAACCCGAGTTTCAGCTTGAAACTGCGCAGTGCGTACCAACGCATCCGCCGTAGCGTCCGGGCGGTTTTTCGCGGGTCTGCCGAGCCAAGCACGCCGCTGATGTGCACTGCCGAGATTTTTTTCTTACGGTCGGTTCGGTCCGTGCCGGATTCAAGGCCACCTGGCGGTCGCCGCACCCACGGCAGATCGAATGCCTGGATGGCGGCCAATTCAACTGCACAACGAGCGGCGGTTACCGCTCGGCCGTCGACTTGACAAGGCAACGCGCCCACCGCTACGGCCACCTCGCGGCCGTCTCGGCAGTTGCGCAAGGGGGGCCAGAAGAGCTTTTCTATATCGTCAGGAACGCTTTCGAGGGTCTCGCCGGTCACGTACGACCGGGGCAGCGCCTCGCCCCAGCCAACCCGCCCAGATTCCGTTCGCAGGCTAACGACAACGGCCTCGGCAACCTCTCGGCTGGCGCAGGCATGCTGAAACGCTCTCATGGGCAGCGCCGTGCGGAAGATGTTCAAGCCGATCGGACGATCGCTCATACCCGAGACGATACACAATTCTCCGCGAATATGGCAGTGGCAAGGGAAATTCCTCAACCGCGCCGGCGGAGTATTGCCTCACGAGGGCCTATCGCTGTGATTCCGCGTTATTCCTGGCGTAGGCTTCCACGATGTTCTGCACGAGTTTATGACGTACGATGTCGTGCTTGTCGAGCCTGACGAAGCCGATCCCTTTGATGCCGGCCAGGCGTTTGACGGCGTCGATGAGGCCGGAAGTAGTCCCTTCCGGCAGGTCGATTTGGCTGTCGTCGCCTGTGACGATGACCTTGGAGCCGTGGCCCATCCGGGTCAGGAACATCAGCATTTGCGAGACGGTTGTGTTTTGGGCCTCATCGAGGATGATAACGCAGTCGTTTAGTGTTCGGCCTCGCATGAAGGCCATGGGAATGACCTCTATCAGGTCGTTGGTAATAAAGCGTGTGATCTGGTCGAACTGCATCATGTCGTGCAGGGCGTCGAACAGTGGGCGGAGGTATGGGTTTACCTTGGCCTGCATGTCGCCCGGCAGGTAGCCGAGCTTTTCGCCGGCCTCGACTGCCGGTCGAGCGAGGATGAGCCGTTTCATTCGCTGGTGCTTAAGCAAAGTCACGGCGAATGCAACGGCAAGGTAGGTCTTACCCGTCCCGGCCGGGCCCGTGCAGAAGGTCAAATCGTGCGCGCGGATGGCCTCGATATAGCTTTTTTGGCCAGCCGTTTTGGGTTTTATAATCTGCCCGGGCGTATAGACGTCCAGGACATCGCCGACCTCGGCCTGCCCGTCTCGGGCAGCTTCGGCGATGGCCTCGGCCACGTGAGAATCGGTCAGGTGGTCCTGCCGCCCCAAGAGCCGCTGCAAATTCCTCAGCACGGCGGCGGCCCTGGTGACGTTTTGGGCAGAGCCGGTTATCTTCACTTGCCCGTCGCGAGCGAATATCTGCACGTCCAGCGACTCGCGAATCAACTTCAGGTTCCGGTCGCTAGGGCCGAACAGCTTCAGCCGGGCCTGAGGGTTTTCAAGCGTGACGGTTAGTTCCAATGCCCGCAGTTCTCCTTTTTTTTATCCCAGCCGAGTATAAACGCACCGACAACATCAGCTTTGTATGAAAGCCAACAGCAGGGCATATCCAACCGGGCTGGCCACCAGCGGCGAATCGACTATATCGAGTATCCCGCCGAACTCCGGCACCACTGCGCCGGAATCTTTACATTGTGCATCACGCTTCAGCAGGCTTTCGCACAGGTCGCCGAATTGCCCGGCCGCCCCAAGCGCCAAACCGAATACCGCGCACCAGCCTGGATTCATTATACTCCATTGACCGGTCGCCAGGAGCCAATTAAGCAGCATTGCCACGGCGGTCCCGGCAACCAGGCCGCCGGCCAGGCCCTCCCAACTCTTGCCCGGTGACAGCCAGGGGATGAGCTTGTGCCGGCCTATCGCCGAACCTGTGAAGTATGCGCCGATATCGGTGAACTTCACGGCCGCCAGGAACATCACCAGCGAAGGCAGACCAAATCGTACACGCATGGCTAGCACACACGCGCCCAGTCCGCCCAGGTACGCAACGCACAGCAGCGTGCCAGCCAGTCGGCGAAGGGCCAGGTCGGTGCGGTGGCAGGCCAGTTGGGCGAAGAATATAACGATGACGACAGCGGGCATCGCCAGCAAAAACGCATCGGCCGCCGGTAAGCCGGCCACCAACTGGCGCCACAACGGCATCCCGGCCAAGCCGACGACACAAGCCACTGCCGGTGCCCGCATGACCGGCAGTCCGACACTGGCGGCGAGGCGGGCGAATTCCATAGTTCCGACCGCCAGCAGCACTAGAATCATACCAGCCAACGGTGCGCCGACCGGGCCGCCGCTTTGCTGCAAGGAGTAATCCCACCACAACAGCGCGGCCGACCCGATAACCATGGCGGAGCCAAAGATAACTCTCTTGATCATGATTGTTCTATTGCACGCCGGAGAGGCACGGATTGCAAGCTTTTCAATACGCTACAGTAAACAACTGCACTGTATGGCGAAGATGCTATAATTACATCCTCTGGTTTGGTCGGCGGAAAAACTGATATGGATAGTTTGACGTTAGTGCATTCTCTTGGAAAAGGTTCGCCGGCGAAGATTCGCTTTGCCGATGCCGATGCGCGGGCGGAGCTTGTCGCACACATGGACGAATTGTGTCTTCCGGCCGACCGCGAAGGGCCGGACGTGATTCGCCTCAAGACCGTCCCGTCCCATACTCTGTGGCGGTGCCGGCTGGGGGACCGGTGGTATTACGTTAACCACTTCTATCGGCGCGGCCTGAGAAGGGCACTGGCTCGGGTCATTCGCCTCAACGGCAGCGAGCAGGAGTTCGACCACATTTGTCGGCTGGCGCAGCGGGGCGTGCCGATGCCGGAAGTATTGGCTACGGGCAGGCTGGGCGGCCTGTCGTGGATGGTTAGCCGGGCAGTGGCGCCGGCAATGCCAGCCGACCTCTGGCACCAGCAGCGGGCGGGCTCGACAGACCCGGCCGTCCAGCGTCAGGTCCGCGACGCCATCGACGCCGTTGCTGAACTTACTGCAAGGATGCACAACGCCGGCGTCCTGCACGACGACTTGCATGCCGGCAACATCCTGCTGCAGGATCGCGACGGGACGGTCGTACCGATGTTGACCGATCTGCATCGTATGCGTTGTCGTTACCGACTCTCTCGCCGGGTGAGTGCGAAGAACCTCGCTATGCTGATGCATGGACGATGGCACTTGACGACGCGGACACAACGCATGGCTTTTCTGAAGCGATATCTTCAGGTCACCAGCTCGGGGGGTTCGCTGTACGGCTGGGCGGAGATGGTGGAGTATTTCGCCGAAGCGCACAAGCGTAAGTTGTACAGATCGCGCGACCGCCACATCTCCGGCGACAACAAATACTTCACGGGCATCAGGCTCCATGACGGCTGGCGTGGCCGAGTGGTTCTGGCAGGCAAGTGGCTGACGAAGACATCGTCGGCCTTGGCGTTCACCATAGCCGACTGGCAGACGGCACTGGCCGAGCCGGCCGGGCTGTTCGATTCTCCCGATGCCGTGGTGGTGAATGACTCCCCCGGTTCACTCGTTATTCGCCGACCGCTGACGGTGGGCGAGCACACGCTTGACGTGTATGTCACGCGAAACAATCTTACCGGCCGAGGCAAGGCATTCCTCAACGCGTTTCACTCAA
Organism: Planctomycetota bacterium; assembly: GCA_013203365.1. GTDB lineage: Bacteria > Planctomycetota > Phycisphaerae > SM23-33 > FEN-1343 > JABMQG01. The sequence goes on from JABMQG010000046.1 coordinate 7,097, forward strand.
GCCGGGCGATGCGGGCGTTTCGGCTGGGCCACACGCTTCTTACTCGCCGAATCCCCACTGCCAGGCCGCTGGCGGCGCTTGAGCGGCGAAAATGGCCGATGGTGTTTGACAATATCCTGATCACCGAGGCGGTTGCATCGGCCCAGCCACTCAAACAGTTCTTGAACCGTTGGTTTGGCGATGATTCCGCGGGCCATTCGGTTCGGCAAGAGCTCAGCCGTGGTTTGCTATTGCAACTCGGTCGGCTGCTGAAACGGCTGCACGGCCACGGCTTCGCCCATCGCGACATGAAGGCCGACAACCTCATGGTTCAGTGGACGGCGGCGCAGATGCCGCAGATTGTCTTGGTCGACCTGGACGTTCTGTCACAGCACAGGCGTGTTTCGCGGCGACAGATGTTTGCCGATCTGATGCGGCTGAACGTCTCGCTGTTGGAATGCCCGTCGGTCAGCCGCACGGGCCGGCTGCGGATGTTGTTGGCGTACCTTCGCCAACCCGCCTGCGGGGCGATTCATTTCAAACCTTACTGGCATCAACTTCAGCGATGGAGCGCAAAGAAACTCTCCCGGCAGATCACCAGCCGGCGGAAAAAGCAGCGAAGGATAGAAACCCCAAAATCCTTTTATTGGGGATCTTTGCCAAATACCTGGTAGTAGCTAGCGGCAACGGCTAAACCGCCTTCTTTCTGAAAGGGTAAAGAACCTTCTTCTTGACTGTTTTGCCATTGGCGGGTATGTGGCAGTTAGTGATGGCGCCGCCTCGCCAGACAAACTAAACTAGTACTAAAAAGGTCTTGTGACAGGCTTTTCCTTTGGGGAGGTCGTTTTTCGTGACGATGGACTTGAAAGCTTATCTTGGCCGGGTGACCGTCGCCGATGGTGCATGGGGCACGCAGTTGTACAATTGCGGGCTGCCGGCGGGGATGTGCCCGGAGCTTTGGAATGTTGAAAACGACCGAGCGGTGGAAGCGGTCGCACGAAGCTATGTCCGGGCCGGCAGCGAGATCATTATCACCAACACGTTCGGGGCGAACAGGTTTGTCCTCGGCAAACACGGCGCCGGCGACCGCGTGGCCGAGCTGGCAGAGGCTGGGGCGGCCATCAGCCGGCGGGCCGCCGGCGATGCCGTCAAGGTGTTTGCCTCCATGGGGCCGACGGGCGAGATAGTGATGATGGGGCAGGTCAGCGCCGACCAATTGTACGACACCTTCGCCGTCGCGGCCCGGGCCTTCGCCAACGGCGGCGCCGACGCGGTGGTTATGGAGAGCATGTCGGAACTGGATGAGGTATCGGCGGCCGTACGGGCCGTGCGCGACAATACCGACCTGCTGATCGTTGTCAGTCTGACCTTTGGCAGCGGGCCGAACCAGGCCGCGACGATGATGGGCGTTCAGCCGAATCAGGTTGTGGATCGGCTGGGTGAAATGGGCGTGTTCGCGTTCGGCGCCAACTGCGGGGTCGGGCCTGAGAGCTATGTCAACGTCGTGCGCCTTTATCGCCAGGCGACGGACGCACCGATATGGGTGAAGGCCAATGCCGGTGTGCCGGCACTTGTCGGCGGGGAGTCCGTCTTCCCTCTTTCGCCCGCCGAGTACGCCTCGTATGTCCCAGCACTGGTTACTGCGGGTGCGAACTTCATCGGCGGCTGCTGCGGGACGACGCCCGAACACATCGCGGCAGTGCGAAGGGCCGTGGATTCCCTTTGAGTGGCTGCACTGTCCCCCAATCGCATCACCCGCAGGGCTACGCAGGCAAAGGAGAAGGCTTTGGTTAGGGCAACTTCAAGTTCGTCTGGCCAGCCGGCTGTAGAGCAGCTCGATCCGTTCGACCATGGTCTGGGCGGCGAATGCGTCCGTGACAAGTTCTCGGCCTGCCTCACCGAGGCGGGCGCGGAGATCGGCGTCGCCAGCCAGTAGGCTGAGGGCCGAGATGAGTGCGGGCACATCCGCCGGCGGCAAAAGCATGCCCGTTTGGCCGTTGCGGACTACCTCGGCGGCGCCGTCGACATCGTATGCGACGACCGGCTTGCCCGCGAGCATGGCCTGCGGCAGCGCGCGGGGCAGGCCCTCGCGAAGGCTGCAGTGCACGACGATGTCGCTGGCGTGCATTACGGCGGGCATATCGGCTGGCTTCAGCAGGCCGGTCAGGTGGAACCGGTCGGTCAGGCCGGCCTCGGCGATCTGCTTTTCCAGTCGGCTGCGCAAATACCCGTCGCCAACCAGGCAGAAGTGGATGCTCGCCGGCAGGGACCCGGCGGCGGCGATGAGGTATTCGTGGCCCTTCAACTCGGCAAGGCGCGAAACCTGGGTGACCAGTATGGTACCCGGTTCTACGTTCAGACCCTTGCGGAAGGCGCCGGCCAACGTGGATGGTTGGAGAAACGCCCCGGTCTCCATACCACTGTAGATGGTGGTGAACTGCTCGGGCCTGCCGACGCCGGCGGCTAGGGCCTGGCGAGTCATGGCGTCGGCGACGGAGACGATAGCGTCGGCC
>JABMQG010000482.1 GCA_013203365.1 Planctomycetota bacterium
CTCGCGGTGCTCGATGGCGCCAAAGTCCAGAGGCGCCTCCAGGGGAGACGGGCCGCCCTCGGGGACGTTCCTCCAGTTCTCCGCGGGGCGAGTCGCAACGAGGGGAACCGCCTTGTCGGGGATCGTTGAGAAGACCTTCGGAACATCGAGGGCGTGTAAGCACTCGTGAATGTGACAGCCGTCAATCACAACATCCGCACCCCGCGGCGGCATACCTCCTGGATATTTCATCAGTATAGTCTTCCTGCCTGACCGCGCCGCCGTTTCCCACAGAAACTCGGCCCGGCACGATTCTGTGGAGAAGCCGTTAGTGGTTTTATAGAGCGGATCCCCGGCGTGGTGGACGCGGAACTGGGGGACGCCGTGCGTGCCGACCCAGGCCCCTGTTGCCAGACTCGTCCAGTTCGGCGGGGTCAGGGTGGGAACGGCTACGAAAGCGTGCGCGGCATAGGTCCCCCCATCGGCGAGTTTCCGGACGTTCGGCATGCGGCCCTCTGTCATGAGCCGCTCCGCCCACGGTTTGATCAGTCCGTCCAGTCCAATGATGATTGCTCTCTTCGCCACAACGGCCTCCTTTCCACGCCTCTAGAACAGATGTTGGCTGCATATGGTCAACGAAAGTGGCCCCAATCGGGGCTTTGGATTAGCCGATATTTCCCATATACATTTCTGCTGACGACCGCCGTCAGCAGTTGCCAGGATTTTAGCTCACTTTGAAAGCTCCGACAAGCCAATCGATGCCCCAGACCCTTCGGTGGGTAGCCAGAGGGCGGAAAAGCTGCTTTCCGTAGGGTCAAAACCGCCGTTTCGTGCGATGCGAACGGATCGCCTCCGCCCATCCCCGCTTTCTCCTGCGATTCCTCCGGCTCCATGCGTCATGTCGGCACCGCCTCCGGCTTGGCAAACGCAGCAGCGTCGTCATCGTGTGCTGGGTGTTCTTACCGGTTCGCTATTCGGCCAGCCGCCGGCCCGCCAACTCGGTCAGCCCCAACGCCGCGTCCAGCTCCCGGTAGGCCAGCAGGCCCGTGTCGGAGGTGACCTTCGAGCCGTGGAAGCATCCTTGCCAGCTTCACCCATTGCATCCCTACCTTCCGCCGTCCGTGGCATCGAGAAACCCCTTTGTTCATGCGGTCAAACGACGCCTCATTATACATGAACTGTGGTTTTAATCCGGGAAATTCAGGGTTTAAAGCCTATCCGAATACCCCTCTGGCTTTGGCCGGCTGCAACGCCGATATGCGGCGTCGTTCTGCATCGCAACTACCCATATCATGGTTGATCGAACCCTCGACCCACTTGTTTTACTCGGCCTGCGGCCGTAGACTCACTGGCCTATGTTTGAGGTATTAACAGATAAATTCACCGATATTTTTCGCCAGATGTCGGGACGAGGCCGAATCACCGAGCAGAACGTCAAAGACGCGATGCGCGACGTACGGCAGGCGCTGCTGGAGGCGGACGTCAACTACAAGGTTGCCCGCGAGTTCTGTGACGCCGTTCGGGAGAAGGCCGTCGGTACCGAGGTCATCAAGAGCCTGCACCCCGGGCAGGTGATGGTCAAGATCGTCCACGACGAGCTGGTCGAGCTGATGGGGCCCGTGGACTCGCGTATATACTATGTCAGCCCGCCGCCCACGATCATCATGGTTGCCGGTCTGCAAGGATCGGGCAAGACCACGACCTGTGGCAAGCTGGCCAAGTTCGTAATGGGCAAAGGTAAACACCCCCTGATGGTGGCCTGCGATCTGCAGCGGCCGGCGGCCGCCGAGCAACTGACCGTGCTGGGCGGGCAGGTCAACGTCCCCGTTTACCACCAGAGCAAGGAAACGAACCCGGTCAAGGTCGCCCGTGCCGGCATCGCGCAGGCCCAAGACGGCGGCCAGGACGTCGTCATCATCGACACTGCCGGGAGACTGCACGTCGACGAGGCGATGATGAAGCAGGCGGAGGATATCGCCCGGGCGGTCCGGCCGCACCAGATATACCTCGTCTGCGACGCCATGACTGGCCAGGACGCCGTCAATTCGGCTAGGGAATTCAACGATCGGCTGGAGTTGGACGGCGTGATTCTGACAAAATTCGACTCCGACGCCCGCGGCGGGGCGGCCCTGTCGGTCAAGGCTGTCACCGGCAAGCCCATCAAGTTCATCGGCGTCGGCGAGAAGCTTGACGC
>JABMQG010000483.1 GCA_013203365.1 Planctomycetota bacterium
CCTTTCGGTTAATCCTCACTGTCTGTGTGAGTTGGTCAGAACAAGGATTCACTGTCGCTGGTGCCGACGTCCCATTCCAGGTCGGCCAGATCGTTATCGAGCAAGGTGTTTCGGCCCGACCAGTCGGGGCTACTCAAGGCGAGTTGTATCTGCATGTCCAGCATCGCCAGTTCCTCGCCGAGCGGGTCGGCCGACGGCTCATACTGCTCAAGCGTCCGCAGTTCGGACTTCACAAATACGATTTCACGTGCGTCTCTGGCGATCAGTGTCGTCATGAGCAGCACGCCTGCCGACGCCGCCAATACAATCGCGGCAGCCAGGGCCCTTATCCTGGCAGGTCCGATTCTGGCAATAACTCCTCGACGCTCCGGCGTCGCTGCGGCAACGAAACGGATGTCCGGCTCGGGCTTGTCAATGTGAGGCGTTGCCAGCGAATCGCCGGTCTTTTCGATTATTCGCTCTGCAAGACCCGTCGGCACTCCACCCGGCACGGATTCGGCCGACAGGGCCTCGTCCAGCAACGCTTCAAGCTGTGGGTCGAATTGTTCGTTTTCCTGTTCGTTCATCACAAATCTCTGGAAGTGCCCCCGACTCTAGATTCCAGACTCCAGACTCCCGTTCCCCGGTAAGCTAGTTCGGCTCCTGGCCGATCAGGTCCTTCAACTTGGCCAAGGCTCTGTGTCCTCGTGCGAGCACGGTGCCCAGGGGCTGGTCGAGCGTTTCCGCTATCTGTTTGAAGGTCAGCCCCGCTGTGTGCCTCAGGTGCAGTATCTGTTGATCGGCCTCGGGCAATTGCGTAACTGCATGGCGTAACTGTTGTATCTGCTCGGCACGATCGACCTGCTCCAACGGGTCGGCCGGCGGCGTCGCCCCGAGTGGCACGGCCTTGGCTTGAACCGTAACCCATTCGCTGGACTCGGACGTTTGTCCGGAAGCTCCGTTGGCCGGTCCATCGGTCATGTCGATGGGCCTGGCCTGGCGCTTGCGGCGTCGCATCTCGTCTCGCAATCGGTTCATTGCAATGCGGAACAGCCATGGCTCGAATCTGCCTTTCTCGCTGTACCGGCCAAGGTGTGCTACCACCTGTACGAACACGGCCTGGGTCAGTTCCTCGGCCAGGTCCCGGTCGCCACACTGACGAAGGAGCAGACCAAAGACTCGCGGTGAGTATTCCTCGACTAGCCTGCGCCAGGCCTGCTCATCTCCGGCTGCTGCCTGCTCGAGCGTGAGCTGGAGTTCTGGCTCTGGCGCGTGGCGGGTCATTTGCTACTCACATAGGCTGAACGTGCCAGCCGAGGAATTATTGCCTTTGCCTGGATACCGGGGCCGGGGGAACTCCGGGGGCACTTCCCAGAGGCCTCCGGGGGGCATTGGCTGCATGGGGCTTAATTCACCATAATAAGTTCGATGCCTGATGATCCAAACCCGGAATCCGAATCACCAGTCAACCGGCCGCCGGACCTGCACGACGCCCAGGTGGTCATCGACCTGTTCGGCCGAGCGGCACGGCAGAGCCTGGAGGACCCGTATCGTAAGGGCTCATGCTGCCATTTGCCCGCCAAGGGCCGGCTCTTGATGACCGGCGACCTGCACGATCATCTGCTGAATTATCAGCGAATCGTAAAGCTTGCCGATCTGGGCGCAGATAAGGATAACCTTCTTATTCTTCACGAGGTGATCCACGGGGAACACAAAATCGACGGCCGGGACCATTCCATTCGCATGCTCACCCGTGTGGCGGCGTTGGCGACGCAGTATCCTGACCAGGTCCACGTGATGCTGGGCAACCACGAGCTTGCGCAGTTGACCGGCGCCGACATCCTCAAGGGAGGCCACAGTTCGGTATCGATGTACGATCAGGGGCTGGAGTTCATTTTTGACGAAGATTCGGACGTTGTGCGGCAGGCGATGCAGCAGTTCATACGCAGTATGCTGCTGGCCGTCCGTTGTCCCAACGGCGTGTTTTGCAGCCATAGTCTGCCTTCACCATACGCCCTGGACGCTTTTGACCCGGGGATCATCGATCGCATTCCGACCGATGAGGAGATGGAGCAC
>JABMQG010000484.1 GCA_013203365.1 Planctomycetota bacterium
AAGATAAGCCCCGGCCCGGTCAGCCACAGCATTTGCCCCGGCATCTGGAATCCAAACTCGCGCGGCGTATCAAGGCGGGGCCTGGCCCATCCGATGGCGTCAGCGTGTTTGCCGCACCAGTTATCCAGCGGATCATCGAGCAAGAGTTTGGTGTTTTGTATTCCATCAGAGCCGTGAAGTACCTCCTGCACCGGTTGGGCTATTCGTATCTGTGCCCCCGGCCAAAGCACGAGAAATCCGACCCTGCCGCCCAGGAGGTTTTAAAAAAAACTTCCCGAAAATGCTGGCTCAAATCGCCGTCGATCATCCCGGCAAACGAATAGAGACATATTTCCAGGATGAGGCAAGGTTCGGTCAACAGGGCACGCTGGCCAGGGGCTGGGCCAAACGGTCTGAGCGGTTCACAGCCGTCCGTCAAACGAAGTACGATTGGCTGTACGTCATCGGCACATCTTGCCCGCGAACGGGCCACGCCGTTGGGATGCTTTCGCCATACATCAACGTGGAAGTGATGAATATTTTCCTGGAACTCTTTGCCAAAAAAATTCCGAAGGGTGTGCATGTAGTCATGGTCTGGGACCAGGCAGGCTTCCACACTGATAAGAAACTGAAAGTGCCGACGAATATCACAATCATCCCATTGCCGCCGTACAGCCCGGAGCTAAACCCGATGGAGAACCTATGGCATTACCTGCGAAGCCACTACTGGTCGAACCGGATGTTTGAGGATTACGGCGACTTGTGCGACACCGCTGAGACGGCCTGGCGAGACACTTGCCTTGATGCCGCCACTATCCAATCAGTCTGCAATGCCCCCTACGCGCAAGCGCAATAGTTAATTGCCGACGGTATAAGGGCTCGGGGCAGTGGCCGAAAGGGAGGAAACGGGGAAACTCTGTGGCCTATTTGGACACTGCTTGAAAGATGTTTAGCAGAACGCTCAGGGCCAAAGCAGCTCCCAGCAGGATGAGAGCCGTCATCTGAGCCGTGCTCATTTGCACGCGTTTGGGTTCCATGATGGACTCGTCCATCAGACTGGCCATGTCGGCCTCGCCCGTCAAGCCGCCGAGGACTTCATTGCCGATCAATTCACGCGCTTGCGGAGGCGGCTCTCCCCCACCAATGGCGTGCAGGTCGACCAGCAGGTCTTCGGTGCTGCTGTAGCGGTGTTCGGGCTTCTTGGCCATCATCACTTCGATGACTTCACCCACCCCCGCCGACAGGTTGGTGTTCAGGTGGTCAGGCGGAACGAGTTGTTCTTTTAGGTGCTTGTGCATGACCACTGCCGGCGTTTCCCCCTCGAAGGGTACCCGCCCGGTGACCATGTGATAGAACGTGGCTCCAAGGCTGTATATGTCGGCCCGGAAGTCGACGTTGACCTTGCCCCGAATTTGCTCCGGACTGATGTAATAAGGCGTACCGAACGCCCGGCCCTTCTCTTCCAGAGCGGCCTCAACGTCCTTGGCCTCACGAGCAAGGCCCATATCGGCCAGCTTGGCCGTGCCGCTCGGCGTGAGCATAATGTTCTTCGGTTTGACGTCGCGGTGAATGAAGCCGCGATTGTGTGCATGCCGCAGTGCCTCGGCTACCTGTGTGATGATGCTCAACGCCTCGGCCTCGGCGAAGGCTTTCCCGTCAACCAGTTCATCGTAGACCGTATGGCCCTCCACATACTCCATGACGAAATAGTGGTACCCGCCGGCCTCGCCCACGTCGAAGGCCTGGACGATGTTGGGATGGTTGAGCTTGGCTGCCGCCTTGCCTTCCTTGTAAAACCGCGCAACGTAATCGGGATTCTCGCTGAGACGCTTGGGCAACACCTTGATGGCCACGGTCCGGTCCAGGCTTAGCTGGCGGGCCTTGAAGACGGTCGCCATTGCTCCAGCCCCGAGTTTACCCAAAAGCTCGTAGCCGGGAATCTGTTGGCGAGGGCGATCGGCCTCCATGGTCTTTTCCAACCGCGAAAGCTGACTTGCCGTCACAACTCCCTGGGCAACAAGCACATCCAAGAGGCTGCGATGGGTCGCATCAGAATCCTGCCGCTGAATCTCAAGGCAATGCTGCACTTCCTCGGAGGTGGCCAAACCCTTCTCTATGACGATCCGCCCGATCTCCGATTCCGTCGCCTCAGGGGCAGTCGGTTTGTTGTGCTGCTGGCTCATCAGGCCCTCACCTTTGTCCTAGAAGAGCGCAAGGCCATTTCGAAAGCAAGGCCTGCGCTACCGCATTATCGCCAACAGCCACATTACCGGTCAAGAAGACATTCCTTGTTGCACATATTTTCAGCTCGACTTTTTCCGTTTTGTGCCGGGCTACGCAGCCCGGCTGAGGTGATTCAGCAGTAGATTCCTCAAATGGCACGGTATTTTTTGAAAAGCATCGCTATGGGACGACCTTTCAAAAATCGTCATCGACCCAAACAGCCGTCGCACGGTGGTAATAGCGTCAGAGAACGTCGGTTCGGTCTTGGTGTACCACGCCGTGGCACGCAAACGAATTCGATGCCGTCGGGCATGGACGGCAAAGATCAAGATAATCATACTGAACAGGCCGAGCAGACATGGCCCCGTCCGCAAAACCGACTTGGCTACACGCTGTCGCGGCGTCTCGAAGCCCAGATGCGCCCGCACCTCCTGAAAGGTGGTCTCGATCGGCCAACGGGCGGTGAAGTAGGTGATGATCTGTTCCGCCATCAACGTTGTATCTGTGGTGTAGAAGTACTCGTCCCGATGCGTACCTTGCAGATCGTGGACGAATACCCAACGGATCGGAATCAAGCCTTGGCCGCCTTTGTACCACTGGCCTGTTCCGCCGACCCATTCGATCCGGCGTTGTCCGCCGCCGTACCAGTCTACGACGACTGGCGTGCGTTGGCTTCGTTGGACCACGCTCTGTGGGGCCGGGAGCTTGGCGCCCTTGATGCGCGGACGTCCTTTTCGGCCCTTGCGTTGGGGCGGCGGGGCATAGAGGTTGGCGTCTCCATGAAACCGGATGACGAGTGTGGCGCGTCCGCGATGACGAAAACAGAACCGCGCCAACTCGTGGGATGCATAGCCGCCGTCGCCCAAAAACACGAACGTTCTGTCGGAAAACCAGTGAATCAGCGTGGCCATCAACTGCCTCGCCAGATCGGGCGCGGTCTTGTGACGTCGGCCTTCGGCCTTGTTGAGTTCCTTGGGGCGGTACAACGCCGCCAAAACGGGCAAGGCCCAGCGACGCGATGTAAAGGGAAACTTTACCGAGATAGCCAGCACGACCCAACGATGTCCCCAACGCAAGACCGCGGCGGCCACCACTTTGCCCAAAGGCTCCAGCGGCCAGGCCGCACGCGAGAAGACGCGATGGTACGAACTGGGATGGCCGCCGACCAACCCGCGCATGATTCGCAGCAGCGCTGTGATGGTTCGTGGCCCTATTGCCAGGATGGCCCCGATGCACAATGGAAGAATCCGCTGGAAGGTTGGACGTGTGAATGCTACAGAAAGCTTCAGGAAAAGCGGCTCCGCCGCCGATGGAAGAGAAAGCATACTCGGACTCCTTTCCGACTCGCTGACTTTGGACATCAGCAAGATCGGCAGGAGTCTGCTTTTTGCGCCACTGGTTCTTCATTGATCAACCGCCTGCAAAACGGCAAAAGTCGAGCTAGCCCGCATATTTCATGAGCCGCAGAGGTCGCTGACAAAATGAGGCGTCGCCCCAAGGCGCCGCATTGGGGCGGCTGGCAAGGAAGGCGAAGCAGGCAACCCTTCCTTTCTTGCCGATGCCCCCTGACGACACCAGATGACCCGAAAGCAAGCCGATGGCATAGGGACTCTCCGTTACCATCTACGCACTTGCAATGCTCGCACGACCTTGCCCTTCAGTATACACGCTCGCCGGGGCAAGGAAGCGGGCTAATTCCGGCAATTGGTGCAAATGTCGGCGAACGTCATAGCAAAGCTGGCACTTGCTGGCATAGCCCTGTGCCCGCGGGCTGTAGCCCCTCTGCTCTGACAGGGCCAATAGCGAGCACGGGCCGCTAGCGATCAAAGGCCCCACAATCGGCCCCTGCAGTGCCGGCTCGTTAAGCGCAGCCCAGATCTGCGAAATGGGCTGGTCCAACGCATTGCCGACTGTGATACCGACACAGGTCGTCGGCCAAACTTCACCAGTGGGGCTAATATGAACATGTTTGCCACGCAGAAGCCTCTGGCCACAGTGATCACCGTCAAAAGCCGACGCCGGCTTCAGCGAGGTTTTTGCATCCAAACCGTCGACTGCCCTACCAGTGAACCGGTCGCGGCCGCGGGCAGCGTAATCTATAAAAACTTGATGTAAAGCATCCTGTGACATGTGATCAGTGCTATAGCCTTCGTTGAGCCAGTCTTCCCAGCGAATGCGAACTCGCTGGTGGCCGAGTACCTCCTTGCCTATCTCGGCCAATAGTCGCGGCTGATCGATCGAAACATACTGCTGGTGGTACGGGTCGGTCGAAATCGTCAGTCGGCCAATACCCAGATCGTCCAGGGCCGTAAGCCGACTCCGAATGACCTCAACTGAAGTGGCCCAGAAGGCGTTGGTTTCCACGGCCTGAAGCCCCTGCAAGCCTCGGCGTTGGCCTTCTGCGCAGACAGCCAGCAGATGCTCAAATCGCCCAAACACCTCCCCACCGGTCAGGTGAATCTGGCAGCCGTGCGGGCTCGCATCGATCAGGTCCGCCCAGATGTCTGCAGCCCGATCCACCGCCAACCACCGCCGACCAGCAGGGTTACAGTTTGCATAACAGCACGCACACGCAGCATTGCACCAATCTGTGAGCATCAACCCTGCGCGGGTCCAATACTTCACCGGCATAGGTTGGCTTCGTCTTGGAGTAAGCATTGCTATACGCGACTTGCGGATTTCGACTCCCAAGACCAGGGCATCTAGCCCGGATATTGCATGAGATTTGCCGAAGTTTGCATAGCGCGAAGGCCTTACTTTCTGTAGCATAGGGACTTGCAACGAGTTCCTTGCTCAAAAAGAAAGGCCGTCGACATGACAGAGTGTAACGGATTACCACTGACGCTTTCCAGCATCAGAGGACAAAATATTTTGGCAGATTTCAACGGCGGCAGACTCACCTCGGATACTGGGGCGGTGTTGCTGCGAGAAGTTGACAAACGCATTGGATTGATCGACGCCATAGCCGCTTGCATTTCCGATCCCCGTGAGCCGGGCAAGATCACCCACGATCTGCGAATGCTGCTTGCCCAACGCATCTTCGCCATTGCCATGGGATACGAAGACCTCAACGATCACGAGTCCCTTCGCGACGATCCGCTGTTGCAACTGGTCAGCGAACGTGGCATCGACGAGCAGCAGCCTTTGGCTTCGGCTTCGGCTTCGGCCTCTACCCTGTGCCGATTCGAGAATCGCATCGACCGCAAGGCGACGGCGAAGATGGCCGAGGTCTTCGTCGAGCAATTCATCGCCTCACATTCTGACCCGTCGGGACCCAAACGGATCGTTTTGGATTTCGACGCTACCGACGATCCGATCCACTGGAATCAGGAAGGGAGGTTCTTTCACGGCTACTATGACAACTACTGTTTCATGCCTCTGTATGTTTTCTGCGGAGCTCAACTGTTGGTCAGTTACCTTCGGCCCAGCAAGATCGACGCGGCCAAGCACAGCCGGGCCATTGTGAAGCTGCTGGTGCGGCGCTTTCGCCGGGTCTGGCCGGAGGTGCAGATCATCTTCCGCGGCGACAGTGGGTTTTGCCGATGGCGATTGCTGCGTTGGTGCGATA
>JABMQG010000485.1 GCA_013203365.1 Planctomycetota bacterium
CTGGAAGGCCCAGGCCCGGGCCGAGAAGGAAAAGCTGGCCGCCGAGGTCAACAAGCCCGACTCGGCTGGCTCGGCTGAGCCGGGTCCGCATCAACTGCCGCCGGCGAGTTTTGCCGCACACGTCACCACACTGGCCTCCCAAGCACTATATGCGTTGGGGGCCATGCTCGACCCGGAGACACGCAAGCCCGTGCTGGACCTGGACTTGGCCAAGTACTGCATCGACACGCTCAGGGTCCTTGAAGCAAAAACCGCCGGCAACCTGACCGACGAAGAAAAAGGGCTGCTTGACAACACCTTGTATGAACTGAGATCGCGATATATCCACGTCGCCCAAAGGGCAGCGGCGATCTGACCCGCAGGGGCATGGTTGATCCTAGAGAACAGATCGAACGGCTCCGCGCCGAGATACGTCGGCACGATCGGCTCTATTACGTCGAGGATAAGCCGGAGATTTCGGATCGGCAGTACGATCAGCTGATGGGGCAGCTCAAGGGGCTGGAGGCCCGGCACCCGGAGCTGATCACCGCCGATTCGCCCACGCAACGAGTGGCCGGCGAGCCTATCGAACGGTTCGTCTCAGTCACGCACGCCCTTGCGATGCTCAGCATCGACAACACCTACACCGAAGCGGACCTCCGCGACTTCGATGCTCGGGTCGCCAAGGCCCTGGCCGGCCAAGGATATGCCTACGTCGTGGACCCGAAAATCGACGGTGTGGCCGTTTCACTGCGGTACGAGAGGGGCGAGCTGACCCTGGCGGCGACTCGCGGGGATGGGCGGACAGGCGACGACATAACCGCCAACGCACGAACCATTTCGGCCATTCCGCTACGATTGGCCGGCCAGGACGTGGGCGATGTGGTCGAGGTCCGTGGCGAGGTATTCTGGCCGACCGACGCTTTCAGTCGCTTCAACGCCCAGCGTATCGCCGACGGTGAAGAGCCGTTCGCCAATCCGCGCAACGCCACCGCCGGCACGCTCAAATCGCTTGACCCGAAGGTCGTTGCCGGGCGAGCCTTGAGCTTTCTGGCCCACGGTTTCGGACAAATGTCCGACAGGCCCGCGGGCTCGGCTGACGAACTGATGAAACGCATGGGCCGATGGGGCATACCGGTGAGCCGGGAGATGCGGCGATGCCGGGATATAGACGAGGTCTGGGCCTACGTCCATGAGTTTCAACATCGGCGATATGAATTGCCCTACGGAGTAGACGGCGTGGTGGTAAAGGTGGACGACCTGGCCCAGCGCGATCGGCTCGGCGCCACCAGCCGATACCCGCGATGGTGCATCGCCTTCAAATACGAAACCGAACAGGCCGAGAGCGTCGTGACGGCGGTGGATTTTCAGGTGGGGCGGTTGGGCACGATCACGCCCGTCGCGCGCCTCCAGCCGGTGCAACTGGCCGGAACGACCGTATCCAACGCTTCCCTGCATAATTTCGACCAGATCGATCGGCTGGACGTGCGGATCGCCGACGCCGTGATCGTGGAAAAGGCCGGCGAGATCATTCCGCAGGTGGTTCGCGTTGTCGTGGAAAAGCGTCCTTCAAATGCCAAGGCGATTCACCCGCCGAAGAGTTGCCCAATGTGTGCCGGGCCGACCCAGCGGGACGAAGGCGGGGTGTACCTGCGGTGTGTAAACCCCGAATGCCCCGCACAGTTGAAGGAGAAGCTACGGTTCTTTGCCGCCCGCAACCAGATGGACATCGAGCACCTCGGCCCGGCCTTGATCGATCAACTGGTGGAGAGGGGATTGGTCAAACACTTTGCCGACCTATACTCGCTTGAGGCCGAACAACTGGAGCAACTGGAGCGGATGGGCGGCAAGTCGGCCGCGAATGTTGTCGAAGCCATCGCCGGCTCGAAGCAGCGTGGTCTGGCGCCGCTGCTGGCGGGTTTGGGCATTCGCCACGTCGGCGGCAGGGCGGCCGAGGTGCTAGCCGAGCACTACGACCACATCGACTCGCTTGCCCAGGCCAGTCAGGAAGAGCTAACTGAAGTGGAGGAGATCGGCCCGGTTATCGCCGGCAGCGTTCGCCAGTTCTTTACAAGCAAGGCCGGGCGCGACGCCGTGGCCCGGTTGAAAGCGGCCGGGGTACAGGTGGACGCGCCCAAAACCGCCGGCGTCGGTGAAGGCCCGTTGGCCGGCAAGACCGTTGTCATCACCGGCACATTGGCCAACTTTTCTCGTAGCGGCGCGGAGTCTGCCGTAAAGGCCGCAGGCGGCCGGGCCGTCGCCAGCGTCAGCGCGAAGACCGACTTCCTCGTCGCAGGCGAAAACCCAGGAACCAAGCGAGACAAGGCAAGTGAGCTGGGGGTCGAAATCATCGATGAAGCCGAGTTCGTCAGGCGGCTGGGTAGCGATAGACACACAGGGGGGCGCACCACAGAAACGAGCCTGTTTTGAAAGGCTCGGCCTGGTTTGGCCGCTGTCTCAGCACATTGCGGCAAAGCTGAGGAGGATAAGCAGCATGACCTTTCGTTTGTGTTGCCAAGAGAGACGCCACATAAAGTATCACCTCCTGAGGCGAGCTGCAGATCTGCCATTTACCACACTTGTCAGTATAGCACGCCTGGCCAATTCCGTGAATAGGCTAACGACGCACGGAACGGCGAAAAACCTGCCCACTTGGGCCTTTTCTTGACCTGAGCTGGTAAACTGGACAGACTTTACCGCCTCTGGCGACGGCAGGCGGAAGATGCGTAAAATGAGCAGTCTGTGACACCGGCACCAAACCAGCGGCCAATGCACCTGACGCCGGCGTGTTTGGTTGCGCCGGTCATCATTGTCTTGTTTTCCTCGCCCGGTGGGCCTATCATCCTTCCCGCGTGTGTTGGTTATAAAGTGCGTTTCCGGAGACGGTGAAAAAGATGGCAAAAGCGTCGAATGATCTTATGGAAAAGCTCGTCTCGCTGTGCAAGCGGCGGGGTTTCATATTTCCTTCCAGCGAGATTTACGGGGGACTGAACGGCTGCTGGGATTATGGCCCGCTTGGCGTGGAGCTGAAGCGAAACATCAAGGACGCATGGTGGGAAACCATTGTCCGTCAACGCGACGACATGGTCGGATTGGACTGCTCGATTATCATGAACCCCAAGGTGTGGGAGGCCTCCGGGCACGTCAGCAACTTCAACGACCCGATGGCCGACTGCAAGCAATGCAAGGGCCGGTTCCGCGCAGACCAGGTCTACACCGTCATAGCCCGTGACGGAGACAATGTTCTGCTGGCAACCAGTGTGGAATCCGACCAGCCCGACAGCGTCAAGGATACCGCCACCGCCGCCGCCAACAGCAAGACCCGTCGCCGGCTGGAGGAACGCGGCAACCGAGTGGAATGGGTCATGTTTCGCGCCGACCAGGCCCCGGACGGCCAGCAGGCCCGCTGCCCATCCTGCGGCGGCGAGCTGACTGAGGCGCGCAAGTTCAACATGATGTTCAAAACCTACGTCGGCGCGATGGAAGACAGCTCCGCCCTGACCTATCTTCGCCCGGAAACCGCCCAGGGCATCTTCGCCAACTTCAAGAACGTCCTGGACACCAGCCGAATGAAGCTGCCCTTCGGCATCGCCCAGATCGGCAAGTCTTTTCGCAACGAGATCAACCCGCGAAACTTCACCTTCCGCTCTCGCGAGTTCGAGCAGATGGAAATCGAGTTCTTCTGCCATCCCGACCATGCCCAGCAGTGGTATACATACTGGCGCGACGCAAGATTCCAATGGTACATCGACCTTGGCCTGCGGAGCGAACGGCTTCGGCTGCGCGAGCACGATCGTGCGGAACTGGCCCACTACGCCGCCGGCTGCGCGGACATTGAATACGCGTTTCCGTTCGGCATCGCGGAGTTGGAGGGCGTGGCCAACCGGACAGACTTCGATCTTCGCCGGCACGGCCAGTTCAGCGGCCGCGACTTGAGCTACTTCGACGAGGAGACTAAGGAGCGGTTCATCCCCTACGTTATAGAACCGTCCGCCGGCGCCGACCGCGCCGCACTGGCCTTCCTGTGCGAGGCGTACTGCGAGGACGAGGCGCCCGACGAAAACGGCGTCCCTCAAAAACGCGTGGTCATGAAGTTCCACCCCCGTCTGGCGCCAGTGAAGGTGGCTGTGTTCCCGCTAGTGAAGAAGGACGACATGCCTGAGAAGGCGATGAACATCTGCGCCGCCTGCAAAAAGGCCAACCTGGCAAGCTTCTACGACGAAAAGGGCGCCGTCGGCCGACGATATCGCCGACAGGACGAGATTGGCACCCCGTATTGCATCACTGTGGACGGGCAGACACTCGCCGATCACACCGTCACCGTTCGCGATCGAGACAGCCTCGTGCAGGAGCGAATCGGTATCGACCAGGTGGTTCGCTGCATTCAGGACAAGCTTGCCGGTGGTGTCCTCACGCGTCCTGAAGCAGGCTAATTCAAGCGTGCGACTGTCTGCGGTCAGGTCTGCACCGGCCCTTCATCTGGTCAGTTGTGTTCGCCGTTCACTGCCAGGCAAAAGAAATGCAGTGGGGGGCCCCTACATGTGGGAGGCCCTTTCCTGGATCGAGTCAAGGTACCCTACGGCGTCTGTGACAAGCTCGGCTGCATTGGCTTCGTCTGTGTCGATGTGCATGTCCAGGCGGTACTCTGGACTGACCCGCACGGTAACGTCCCCGAAGATGAGCGACCGTGTGCCCGCGGTCCGGACGCGAACCACGTCGCCGTTTCGAAGGGCGAACCCCATGGCGTCTTGCGGGGACATGTGAATGTGACGCTGGGCGCAAATTACGCCATGATCGAGAGTAACCTTGCCTCCGGGCCCTTCGAGCGTTATACTAGGCGTCCCGTCAAGGTCGCCGGACATGCGGATGGGGGCGTC
Organism: Planctomycetota bacterium; assembly: GCA_013203365.1. GTDB lineage: Bacteria > Planctomycetota > Phycisphaerae > SM23-33 > FEN-1343 > JABMQG01. Next base: position 4,857 of record JABMQG010000485.1, read on the forward strand.
GATGCCCAACTTGAATTCTTCAGTCCGTGAGATTTCCACTTGGCTTTCAGGTCGAACCGGCCCGAGCACGCGGACGCGATCAATCCTGCCCTTGGGGCCCAGCAGGCTGAGACGCTCTTGGCATGCGAAC
>JABMQG010000486.1 GCA_013203365.1 Planctomycetota bacterium
CAGCAGCCGCTGGATGCGGCCATTGCCGCACAAAGGCAGGCGAACCTGCCGGAAGTGACGCCTGTGCCATCACTGTTTGACCAGTGTGTGGCCGGCATCGTCCAGATTTGGCTGCACGACGTCACCCCTCAGGCGGGACAGACGTACCGATATCGCCTGAGACTGCAGGTTATGAATCCCCTGTTCAGTTACGACAGCTCGGTCGAAGACCCCGAGCACGCGTCCCGGCTGTCGCTGGAGGCCGTCAGCGACTGGTCCGAGCCGATAAACATTGCGCCGGCCACGGAGTACTTCGTTGTCGGCGGCTCGGAAGAGACCGGCAAGGTGAACTTCGAGATATTCCGCCTCGCCTTGGGACAATGGCTCCAGCACAAAGCATCCTTTACGCCTGGCGAGATCGTTGGCACCAAGGAATCCAGGCGGTGCCTCGACCCGATGGATGCACGTCTGGCCTTGGAGCCGAAGGAGATCGACTTCGACACCGGCTGTATCCTTGTCGATTGCGATTTCAACAAGCAGATCGCCACCAGTGGGTTTAAACAGACTACTGTTGAAGCGACCGTGCTGACGCCGGCCGGCAAGCTGATGGTGCGCAACCGCCAAGAAGACCAGAAGAGCAAGCGTTACCGTGAACTGCAAACCAAGGCCAAAGAACACGCCGACGAAATCACACGCGTCGCAAGCCCCGGCAGGTGAAAAATCGATGGCAGTTTAGACTTGCAAGAATGATCGGCTTGGCATATTTTTCAATAGCCGGTCGATGTTCATTCCGGCGACGCCAACCGAAACCGGGTATTCATTGCTTGGTGATGTGCCGCACAGGAGAAAAACGCCTCTACTTGCCGCACCCGGTGCTGATGCCGGGAACCGACCTGCCAGGCTCCAATCGCCTTGGGCGATATATAGCGAGAGGGCAGAAGCAACGAGGCTTGTGACCGGCCGAAAGGAGAAAACCTTGCAGTTTTCCAAGATGTTCACAAGCGTAATGGTAACCGCATGCCTGTTGACGGCCGCGGTCTGCCCGGCATGGGCTCAGGATACAGAGACAGACAAAGCCAAGGCACTGCTGCAAAAGGGCATCCAGCAATACGATTTGCTGGACTTCACCGAGGCCAAGGCAACACTGCTGAAGGTCGACTCCGGAAAACTCGCAAAGAAACAGGCCAAGCAGCTCGACCTGCTCCTGGCAAAAGTGGATGTGGCAATTACCCGCCAGGCAAGCGGCTTCGAGGACTTCCGCAGCGCCCGACAGGCCCTCAAGGACGGCAATCTTGAAGTGGCGGCGAAACTGCTTAGGCGGGTCCTTGGCAATGAGTTTATCCCGGAACCCCAGCGACTCGACGCCAAGGCCGAACTGGCAGTAGTCGACCGGAAAATCGAAATCGCCAAGGCCAAGGAACAAACCGAGGCCGCGGCCGCAGAGGCAAAGGCTAAGACAGAAGCCCAGGCCGCGGCCGCTGAGGCAAAAGCCAAGGCGCACGCCGAAGCCCAGGCCGCGGAGGCAAAGGCTACAGCCGCACAAGCCGAAGCCAAGGCCCCAACTCCCCCAACCGTCCCGGTAAAAACCAGACCGGAAACGGCCGTCATCGTGCCAACCATGCCTCAACAGCCGACACCCGCTGCTGAGGCCCCTGTAGCTCTGGGGCCTGAAGAAAGCCCGGCCGAGAAACCTCTGGTTGCTGAGATCAAACCCGAATCGGTGGTGGAGATGCTTAGCCCCCAGCTTGCGCCGACTACCGAGTCGATCGAGCCGAAAGCGGTCGTGGAAGAGCTGAAGAGCGAAGAACTGCCGGGGGTCTCGGTCCCGGCCAAGGCTGTTGAGCCGCCCAAAGCCGATCAGAAGAGCCTCCGCGCCCAGGCGAAGGAGATCATCGCAAAGGCCGAAGCCAACAAGCTCGTAGAACAGGCTGATATGGCGCTTGAAATCGGCAATGCACGCCTGGCTGCCCAGTTGTACAACCGCGCATTGGCACTGGTGCCGCAGATGGCCAGGGCCCAGCAGGGCTTGGCTAAGTCAGCCAAGTTGATGGAACGGGCCCCCGCGACCGACTCGCTGACGGTGCTTATACAACAACGAAAGCTTGTATTGCAGCAGGCCCGAGTGGATTTTGGCAAGGCAGTCAGAGACGCCCAGAACATGCTCGCCACTGCCGAGCGTGGTGCCGACTTCGCCTCGGCCGCGGAGAGGGCCAGATACGCGATGAGCGTTCTGGAAAACCAGAGAACCCACTTCCCCGCGGAGGAGTACACTTCCCGCAAGATCCAGGCCCAGGACCTGGCCGACCGCATCAATGGAAGGACAGAGCAGTGGAACAAACAGCAGGTGGCGGCCAAGCTTAAGGAGGTCTCCGAAAAGGCCACGGAGCGGGAACAGGTCGAGAGGGAGCAGCGACAAACGCAGGTCCGGACGTTGCTGGAGAGGATACGCGTCCTTGAGAGTCAGTTTGAGTTTCGCCAGGCATTGGACTTGGCGGAAGAGGTTATACGGCTGGATCCGGGCAATCCGGTCGCCGCGGCCAAGCTGGATAGCCTGCGCGTATCCAGCCTGGCGCACCGCCAGAACGTGCTAAGAAAACAAAGTCTCGAGCAGGAAGCCGAGTCGATGGTGGAATTGGAGGAGGCCGGCACTCCTTGGCACCCGCTGCTGCAGTACTCGGATAGGTGGCCCGATATCACCAGCAGACGCAGCAAGCTTGTAGCCGGTGCGGATGGCGAAAGCCCAGCCGATCGCGAGGTGCATCGCATACTTCAAAAGAGGCATCCTAAGTTTGAGTTCGATGAGAACGACCTGGAAACGGTCATTGGCTTCTTCGTCACCATTACCAATCTTAACATCACCCCCAGATGGAATATTCTGGAGGAAGAGAATATAACAAAAACCACACCTGTAAGCATCCAACTGACGGACGTAACCTACGAAACGGCCCTGCAGGCCGTTTTGTCGGCCGTGAGCACGGGCTACGTCCAAGTGTCCTATATTATTGAAGATGGTAGAATCATTATCTCCACAAAGGAGCAACTCGCCAAGGTAGTAAAAACCGTCGTGTACAACGTCAGCGACCTGCTGATGCCTAAGTATGGGCTCGAAGGACCGACCCTGGG
>JABMQG010000047.1 GCA_013203365.1 Planctomycetota bacterium
TCACCGGCTGGTGCAGTGTCTGCTTGATGTTGTGCATCCGTGGCAGGACGTCGTTCAGGATGCCCTTGTCGACGAACAGCATCCAGCCCGAGTTCGTGTTTGGAATTGGCGGCCATAGCCTGCCGCCCCTCTCATCGAGGCCGCCTACGTGCAGCCAGGCGTCCTTATATGCTTCCTCGTCGATCTTTCTTACCGTCATCTCAAGCTCCTTTTCGTGCTTCATTCCGACAATATGAATGTCTTAATGCGATAGGGCGTAACGTTGACTTCCAGTACCCGTTTCGTTACTCGCTCGCCTGACGCCCGCTCGAGCATGTCGCAGGCAGTGGCGAGCAGGGGGCGGGGCAGGGTCACTCGTGCCTTTCCCCGGCCACCGTTGGCTTCGTAGATTCGCAGGACTATGCCGGGGCCGTCCTCCCTGGGTTTGATCGCGCCGATAATTGCGCCCTCGGCGGCGAAGAAGCTTTCTTGAGCCGGCATCGCTCCGGCGTGCGGACCATCAATGCGGGAAACGAACGGCACGTTGAGCGCCCAGCCTTGCTCGACTGTGCCATTTCGCCAGTCGCCGCGATGCGGATATAGCGAATAGGTGAACTCATGATGGCCCTGGTCGGCTTGGGGGTCGGGATATGTAGCACATTTGATCAGCGTCAAGCCCAGGACGTTGTCGTGGGCGCTGTAGCCGTACTTGCAGTCGTTCAACAGGCTAACCCCGTAGCCGAACTCAGAAATATCACCCCACTTTTGCGCCGGGACTTCGAATTTCGCCAGGTCCCAAGAAGTGTTTCTGTGCGTGGGTCGTTCGATCGTGCCGTATTGGATTTCGTAGTTGGCAGACTTGGCGCGGACCGCGAGTGGGAACAAGACCCTCAGCAGCACGTGTTGTTCATGCCAATCGGCCGTCGTAACGAAATCGACGCGAGGAATGTCACGATAGATGCATATTCGCTGGATGATCCTGGAAGAGCCAATCGTACGATGCACCTCGATTGCACCGCGGATAGGCCCGGTCTCCACGACTCGCACCTGGGCGTCGCCGGTAAGGGGGATGGGTTTTTGCTCGTAGTACCCATCAATATTCCACGCATCGGCGTTGGGGTGTAGCGGTCTGTCGATGAACGCCCGGAGCTCGTTGCCCACACCCGCCAGGACTTCTCGATCGGTGCTTTTGTCGTAAGCGCGTGTCAGTTCGCCTCTTTCGTTGACGTCTATCAGGAAGAAATCGTTTTCCAGCCGATGGGGAGTAACCGTCATTTTTCCAGGCGGAAGCGCTTCCGCCGAGGAGACAAAAAAAGCGGCATACCCGCACGCAGGCGCCTCGACTGAGAAAATCGTGCCCCCGTCCACCTTTTGACCGGCTATCGTGGCACCGGATGGGTCGATCAGGGATATTCCCTCTCTGGGAACCTTCACCAAGTCTGTCCTGGCCCAGGAAAGCGAGTTGAAGACTACAAGCGACTCTTCTTCAAGGCCGATACGCTGACAAATGGTGTCGAGTGTGCCGGCAAGGGCATCCTGGCCGATTTGCTCAATCTGCTTGAATTGTTCCCGGGCGTCATCGTACACCTTTGTAATAGACGACCCGGGCAGGATATCGTGGAATTGGTTGAGCAGGATGAGTTCCCAGCCCTCGTTCATTGCTGGCGAGGGTTTGTCTTTCCCGATCAGATTTGCCACCGACGCCCAAATCTCGGCCTCTCTGTAGAGCAGTTCCGCTTTCCGGTTCGCCCGCTTGAGCCATCCCTGAGAGGTATACGTGCCCCTGTGCCATTCCATATAGAGCTCGCCATCCCAGACGGGGGTGTAAGGGTTTTCCCTGGCTTTCTTCTCCAGGCGTTGGAAGAATTCCAAGGCGTGCCCCATTCGGGCGTTGGGCATACCCGGCGCCGCAGGGAGGTGGATGGCGTTTTCCAGCATCTCCCTGTTGGGGCCGCCACCCCCGTCGCCGTACCCGTACGCCATCGCCACCTGGTCGCTCCAGTCTTTGTCCTTGTATACTTCCCAAGTCTCACACACCTGCTCGGCGTTAATCACGCCACAATAATCCGGTGTCTTCTCATCCATGCCTGGGACCGCCATCGGCGTGGTGATGCAGTGCGCCAACACCTCCGTACCGTCCAGACCACGCCAGATGAAGCTGTCGTGGGGCATTTTGTTATATTGGTTGGACCCGAGCTTGCAGGTCATGACGTAATCAAGTCCGCAGCCGGCCATGATTTGCGGCAAGGCGCCGCTGTACCCGAAGGAGTCCGGTATCCAGAGGATGCGATTGTCCACGCCAAACTCACGCTGGAAGAACCTCTTGCCCAACAATATTTGGCGAATCAGCGACTCGCCGTCGGGGATATTGGTGTCCGCCTCGACCCACATTCCACCTTCCGCTTCCCACCGGCCCTCGGCGATTCGCTGTTTTATCCGGGTGTAAAGCTCGGGGTGGTCTTCTTTTACGTACTTGTAGGTCTGCGGTTGCGACTCGGTGAACTTGTACTGAGGGTATTCATCCATCAGCTTGACGGCGGTGGCGAAGGTATGAGCGGATTTCATGCGGGTTACCGCAAGAGGCCAGAGCCAGGCCACGTCGATGTGGGAATATCCAATCAGGGTTACCAGGGGGCGTTGCTCTATCTTAGTCGGCAGTGCTGCCCGTAGCTTCGCCAGACCTGTCGCCGCCGTTGTGTAGAACGATTCCGCAGCACCGTCGACAAGATCGACCTCGGCCAACCCTTCGCGTAGTGCCCGGATCAGCGTCA
>JABMQG010000048.1 GCA_013203365.1 Planctomycetota bacterium
AAGGCCGCGAAGGCGGCACCCACACCTGGGCGGCGAGCCGGCACCGCTCGTGTGCCGGACACCGGGCCACCGCCGGGCAAGATTCGCATCCAGAAGGTGTTGGCCGAACTCGGCACCGCCAGTCGGCGAGCCTGCGAGCAAATGGTGCTCGCAGGTCGGGTGTGGGTCAACGGCAAGGTCGTGAGTGAACTGCCATGCTTTGTGGATCCTATGGAAGACAAGATCAGTGTTGACGGTGAGCGACTTCGTGGGCGGGCGGAGAACAAGGTTTATGTACTGCTCAACAAGCCCAAGGGCGTTGTCTGCACTAATCGCGACCCTGCTGGCCGGCCAAGGGCAATCGACCTGGTGAGCCGCATTGCTGAAAGGGTCTTTCCGGTGGGCCGGCTCGACGCCGACAGCACTGGCTTGATCCTGCTGACCAATGACGGTGAACTGGCGAACCGGGTAATGCACCCGCGGTACGGGCTGGTCAAGACCTACGTGGTTGAGATCGCCGGACGAATCGAGGCCGCGGTGATGGAGAAACTGAAGGCTGGAATGTTTCTCGATGCGAAGCGAACCGCCGGTGTGGGAGTGAAGGTGCTCCGACGCGACCGGGAGAGAACGCTGCTGGAGGTGCGAATTAAAGAGGGACGTAACCGCGAAATCCGCCGAATGCTCGCCCGGCTGGGCCACAAGGTGCGTGCCTTGCGCAGAGTGGCGATCGGGCCGATCCGCGACCGCGGCATAAAGACCGGCAAGTTCCGAATGCTAACCCGACTGGAGGTCAACCGCCTATTGCGACAAACCGAACCCGAAGGGCAATCAGCCCAGACGGCGCCGGGCGATTGACAATAACCGGTTGTCATTATCAGTAATCTATTCGTTTGACTTTCTCGATCGAGACAATTTCCGCCGACTGGACCGCCACTTTCACCCCGCCGGGTTCGATGGCGAAGTTGATGGTTTTCTCAAGCAGCCGGCCTTCGACTGAGGATACGCCCCACAGCTTCACCACAGCCCGGCCGATGTCGATTGGATTCATCGCGATCGACAGGACATCGGCCAGGTCAACCGGCACTGCCCCGAGGTCGGTTTTTATGGTGATCGCACTGTCGGTAATCTGCCCGATGACAAGATCGTCCCCGCGAAGGTTGACAACGGTCACACCGGATGGGATTTCAACGTTGACCGGCCAACTGAACCGGCTGATGCGTCGGGTTTCGATCGTTATGGGGTTGCCTGGCTCGCAAATTGGCTTGCCTACGTTTATTTGAGCCCGGAAAACGTCAGGCCCAAGCGTACCGGTGAGCGTCGAGCCGTTGCGGAACAACACCCGGTGCTTTCCGTCGGTCAACTCGATCTGCGCCAGATCGGCCGGGGCCAGGTCGATCTGGCCGTGTGCGGTTTGAAGCGTCATGTGCAAGTCGTCGGCGGTGTAAGTCACCCGGCTGTCACCGGCGATGATCGCAGGGTCAGCGGGAAGTGCTTGTTCGGGCCTCAGCGGCGAAAGGCGGTAGGCAAACTGGCCGATGCTATTGAAGGGGATGTTGACCGCCTCACCTCCCGGCCGAATCAGGCTTATGTCCGTTTCGGTCAAGGTGCCGTTGAGAATCTGCCCATCGGTCAGCACCAATTGAACGCCGGTGTCGCTTCTTCCTGCGGCCTTCAGACCAAGCACGCACATGGCCGGCAGGCGGGTCTTGCCGAACATGGTGATGATGCTGTATCCGTCGTTCAGTATCGATCCGGTCAAAACCACGCCGTCTTTCAGTACCACGCGGTCGGCGTCGGCCTGGCGGTCGAGCGGCGCCATGGTGTCGGCTTGCAGCGATCGCACCTCGGCCAGGTAGAACGCCGTATTCACCTCGCCGAGGCGCTCGACGGAGACGCGAATGGTGCGTATGGCGGCCCAGTTCGGCGAATCGCCCTCCACATCCATCTCGGCCTTGCGAATTCGAATGATGTTCCACCCCGTTGACAGCCCTTCTTTCTTTAGAGTCTTGACCCCCCATTTCCCGGCAGAGCCAAGCGAAAAGCTCACCGCCGGGATCAGCGAATTCGGCGGGCAGTAGATTTCGAATCGTACTCCCGGATGCTTCGTCAGGTCCAGCACAACGGTTTTTTCCCACCGTTGCCCTTGTAGAGTTGTCTTGCCGACAAAGTTGCAGGGCATCTTCACGGCCTGACGCCCTTGAAGGACTTCAGCGCGAACCGGGTCTCCGCCGGTGATGGCTACCCAGGAACCCTGCGCTTGACCATCGGTGGCGTATCGGCAGCCGTCAATCAACAAGTCTCCGGAAGTTTCCTCAGCCGCCGGCCCAGGCGCGCCGCATAAATCCCCTGAAGTCAACATGACCATCGACCAAAACAGCATTAAAGCGAGATTGCGAATTTGCCTCTTACACATCACAAGCACCCCTTGCTTCTTAGGGCCCCTCGGTTATCGTTCACCGGCTGTTATCTACGGTATGAGTGTGTCTTAACGCCATCGCGAATGGCCGGCCAGCGGAGACCACGCTGCAGGCGGAACCGTTCAGCCACCAGCCAGGTCAGGGCACCCAGCCAGATCAATACGGCCGCACCGATGACGATGGGGGACCAGTCGGCGTGCAATCGGGCCGGAGAGTCGGTCAGAGCCGAGTCGATGCGGGAAAACAGCATCTGCTCAGCGAAAGCGGCCCATACGGCAATAAGGATTCCCGCGAGGCCCTGGCAGGAGATCAGCAGCCAACTCCAGGAGATGACACGCCGCTGTCGGCTGGCCCGGATGATCATGTACAACCCCCCCACCATCCAGATCAGACCTGCGA
>JABMQG010000487.1 GCA_013203365.1 Planctomycetota bacterium
GTAGGAAGACCGGTACGTTGGAGACCTGATGACTCATCAGGCGGTTCATCGCCGCTATGACGTCTTTCGGGCCGGCCACCCAGCCCAGACGCCAGCCGGTCATGCTGTAGGTCTTGCTCAGGCCATTGAACGTGAGCGTCCGCTCCGGCAAGGCCGGATCCAGGGAGGCGAAACTGACGAATTCGGTGTCACCATAGATCAACTTCTCGTAGATCTCGTCGCTGAAGACGATCAAGTCGGTTTGCAGCACGGCACGGGCAATGGCGGCCAATTCGGCAGGCGTATAGGTCAACCCGGTGGGGTTGGAAGGACTGTTGAGCACCAAGACCTTGGCGCCGTCTTGCTCGGCAAAACGGAGGATCTGCTCTGGGACGATCTTGAAACCGGTCTGGGAACCTGTGGGGATGATAACCGGCTCGGCCCCGGCAAGTCTAGCGAACTCGGGGTAGCTGGTCCAATATGGTGCCGGGATCAACATCTTATCCCCGCTTTCCAGAAGGACCTGCGCGGCATTGTATAGGGCGTGTTTGCCCCCTGCGGTGACGGTTACCTGCTCGGGGGTCGTCGCCACCTTGTTTTCCTCGGTGAGCTTATGAGCCAGAACTTCCCGCAATTGGGCAATACCTCCCGCCGGGCCGTATTTGGTCAGCCCCTGGTCCAAGGCGGCCTTGGCCGCTTCCTTAATGAACGTCGGCGTGTCGAAATCCGGTTCGCCGGCGCCGAAGCCCACCACATCGATGCCCTCGGCCTTCATTTTATTGGCCCGATTGGTCGTCGCAAGTGTCGCACTGGGCGGCACATTCGAAATTCGGCTGGTAAGTTTCACAATAAGGCTCCAAATTGCAGGTTTAGACGATCTTGCTCAAGGCACTATTTCTACCGGCCTGTGTTAAAATGTCAATGGCTTCCCCGGCGTTGCCACTGCCATTTTCAAGTTCTATAATGAGCGTCATGAACGCAAACGCCCCTCAAGGCCGGACGGTTTTCGCTGGTAGAAGGTTCGAGGTTCGATTGGTCGACGTTGCCGTTGGCGACGGCACCAGCGTTCAGCGGGAACTGGTCGTCCATCCCGGGGCGGTTGTGATTTTGGCGCTGACCGGCTCTAACGAGGTGGTGCTGATCCGCAATACTCGTTTCGGCGTGGGCGAGGAATTGTGGGAGTTGCCGGCCGGCACGCTGGAACCGTCGGAGTCGCCGGCCGATTGCGCGGCCCGCGAGCTGTGTGAGGAGACCGGGTATAAAGCCGAACGTATCGAACCGTTGGCTCAATTCTACAGCACGCCGGGCTTTTGCACGGAGCAGATGCACGTCTTCCTCGCCCGGAACTTGACTGCCGTGGGCCAGGCCTTGGAGCCTGGGGAGCAGATTCGCGTGGAACTCGTTCCGCTGAAAGACGCAAGGGCGATGATGCTCAAGGGCGAAATCGTCGATGGCAAGACTATCGCGGTGTTGGGGCTGTACCTTTTGAAAGAGACCGATACGTGAGTTGGCACGACCGACCATACGCATACAAGGACAGTTACTCGGGCATGGGTGGCGCCGGACCGGTGCATACGCGGTTTGGACTACCATCTCCGTCACGCGCCGTAAAGCTTTTGCTGATCGCCAATCTCTCGATGTTCGTCCTGCAAGCCCTTGCCGGCGACTTTAGGGAAGGGAGCCTGGGTCCGATGACCGCCTGGCTAGCCGTCACGCCGGCCAAATGGTGGGAACTGTGGCGTTACGTGACGTTTCAGTTTCTTCACGGCGGCGTCTGGCATCTCTTCTTGAATATGCTGGCCCTGTACATGCTGGGCACCCCATTGGAAGGCCATTATGGGTCGCGTCGATTCATAAGCTTTTACCTGCTGTGCGGGGCCGTGGCGGGCTTGTTGTACGTGGTGGTCGAACTGCTGTTGATAGGCCCGCAGGCAACTTCGCCGCTGGTGGGGGCCTCCGGTGGGGTCTTTGGCATAATCCTGGCCGCGGCGGTGTACTTCCCCAATTTCCGCATACTTTTCTTGTTCTTCCCCGTGCCCATCCGGGTGGCAGCGGTCCTGATATTTGCCGTGATGGGTCTTACGATCCTCGTCACGCTCGGCGGCGTTTTAAGGGGCGACACTCCACAGGGCGAGTTCTGGTCCCATGTAGCCCATTTCGGCGGTGCGGTCGCGGCCGCCGTCTGGATCGTCCGCGAACGCCGTGGCGGCTTAAGACTGTGGAAAGCCCGAGCACCAGCCGAGGGGCGATGGAAGAAGAACATGCAGCAGAGGACCAAGACGCAGCACGAGGTGGACCGTATCCTCGAGAAAATTCACGTTAAGGGAATCGCCTCGCTGACGGGCCGGGAAAAACGAACCCTGAAGAAGGCTACCAACCAGCAGAAGACCGAAGACCAGCGAATCAGCCGGTTGTAGCCCAAGACCGGCGATTGCCTTCAGCGGGCATATCCGCTAGAATCTGGATGTGTAATCTCACCGATATGCATCGAGAGAGCATCTCGGTCGGGGCAATAGTATAGGTGTTCGAATGAATTCCGAATCTGCTTATCAGCAGTGCATGAACGTTCGGTGCCAAGCCACTTTTGGTGTGGACGAGGTTTGGTTTGCCTGCCCCCGGTGCGGGGCCTTGCTGGATATTCGCTATGATTGGGACAAAGTCCCCGTTCCCGCCCGCCTGGCCGATTTCGCCCGCCGGTGGGCGAGTCGAACCAATCCGCTGGACTTCTCGGGCGTATGGCGTTTTCGCGAGCTGCTGGACTTCTGCCCCGATCGCTACAAGGTTACGCAAGGCGAAGGTCAGACGCTGCTGCAACGCTGTGACGGCGTAGCCGACTACGTGGGCATGCGACGGGGGAGACTGATGCTGCAATACGAAGGGTGCAATCCCTCGGGGTCGTTCAAGGACAACGGCATGGCCGCCGCATTCAGCCACGCTGCCATGGTGGGCGCCACGCGGGTGGCTTGCGCGAGCACGGGCAATACCTCCGCCTCTCTTGCACTGTACGCCTCGGCGGCAGGCATGGAGGCTATCGTGTTCGTTGGCTCCGGGCGGATCGCCTTCGGAAAGCTCGCCCAGGCGCTGGACTACGGCGCCAGGACCTTCCAGTTGGCCGGCGACTTCGACGACTGCATGCTGCGCGTCAAGGAGGTAACCGAATCGCTGGGTCTGTATCTGGTCAACAGCGTCAACCCGTTTCGTCTGGAAGGGCAAAAGGCCATCATGTACCGCGTTCTGGAGGGCATGGGCTGGGAAGTGCCAGAGTGGATAGTCGTACCCGGCGGCAACCTGGGCAA
>JABMQG010000488.1 GCA_013203365.1 Planctomycetota bacterium
ATATTGGCGTTTGCGACGCGCAAGACCATGCCGCCGTCGTATTCCAACGCCTCAAGGACGGTTATGCCGGTTTCAGTGTAGCTCATGGTGTAAGTTGAAGAAGTTGGGCCTGAATGGGAAGGTACGCCTCGTATGTGTTGGCGCCCACCTTGGCGACCTGCGTCCCGCCGTGTGTGTACGATTGCAGCAGGCAGTTGGAGTAGGTGTGCCCGTCAGTACCGACGAAGTCGGCCACGGTATCGCCGTCGATCATCGCCTCGCGGGACCGGAAAGTACTCATAACAGCCGCCAGCGCAGCCGCAGCCGTGGCTGCCGTTTCCACGATCAGGCCGGAGACGGCAATCTGCCGACCGCCGTAGCCGTGCAATTGTGCGTATACCCCGTTGACGCCGGGGAGTGCCTCAACGTGCACCCTCGCCTGCGCCGATCCGATCCCGCACCGCTGCCCTTCCGTCACCAGGGCCGTGCCGTTGAATGTTGGATAAGCCATCTGACTGTAGCCTTCCTAGAATCCCTCGTACTCGATAACGCGTACATTGCAGAGCAAGATACTCTCATTTCATCCTACCGGTGTGCTACCGTGGGTGAACCGGGTCAACGGATTATTCATCCGATCCAAGGGGACCGTTGCGTACACAATGCCGGGAGAATAATTGATGATTGTGCTCGCGATCGCCCCATCTTCCGTGACTGGGTTGTTTGTATAATTAATGTTTGCTGGAGTACCAGCGGAATCGGTCGGAGACCATGCCCAGTCCGTTGTTCCAGGATGCTGTATTAGTGTATCTGGCACGTTCTTAGGCAGGGTCACAGCCGGCCAGTCGCCCTGAGGATGCCTGTTCTTGATGGACTTGCCGGCAAAGCTATTCTGCAAGAACCGCAGTGCCTTCCGAGGAATTGCATTGTGCTGATACGCACTTGAATCCGTGGAGTCTAACGCGTCTTGTGCCGGTCTGGGAACGTAAGGCGCATACTGTGAGAATGCAGATGTCCAAGTCAACTGCTCGCCGTACCCCAATCCGCTTTTACTGAGTGCAGGGGCTAGTGACTCTAGTACCTCAGCAAACTGCCCTGGCGTATAGGCAGAGTCGCTGGAGACCCCCAACATCTGAGCGAACATCGCCGCCATGGCCGACTCAGTCTTGGCACCGTATTGCTTCGCGAACAAGCCTGGAAGCCGGCCGACAATATCACCTTCAATCTCACCGACACGGCCGGCCTTCAAGGCAATGCCAAGAATAGCTTCTTTCTTTGCTTTTGAAATGGAAGGTAAATCGGACCATATCCGCTCCATGGCCGCGCCCGTATCGGCTGGTGGTGTACCGTATGCGTACGATGCTTCCTGTCGTTTACGATACGCCTCGCTACGAAATACCCCCATTATGTACGCCAGTTGCCCGACTTGAGCGTCTGCGGGAATACCTGTACCTCTGCCCAGTCGTTCGCCCGCTGCCCTGTTCACAGCATCTTGGGACTTGGCCAATTTGAGGTTCCACTCATGGACCTGGCCCAATAAGCTCACAATGCCGGCCAACCCGGTGTTGACTCCTAGCAGTGTTCCGGCCGAACTCATGGCATTGGTCGCAAGCTGCACAAGAGAATGACTGACATCCGGGTCAATGCGTATTGTCTTTACTTTGGGTTCTGTATCCATTGGATTGGTGGCTTAAGGTTTTTAAGATTTTCGTTCTTGGCAGAAAGAGAACAGAATGAACTTGGTCTAGACGATCGTCGGTTTGATTTACTCGGTTATCTGCGCTTGTGTCATGCTTTTCGGAGCCAATGGCCTACCAAAACTTCCACCATGGCTTGGCGGGCATGCGATTTGGTTCCGGCGTATCGACGTCATGAAAATCATTCAGCAAGCTCGCCTGGTAGCTGGACGCATCAAATGGGTCGTATTCCATGGGCAGGCCCTGTGCCCAGCGAAGCAACTGGTTGATATATTCCGGCCTTTCGTCGGTTCCGAAAGCAAGCAGCTCGGCCACCTGGCCGTCGGTCAGGTCGTACTGCCGAAGGAGGGCCTTGCGGGCCAGGGCCATTAGATCGCACAGCAGTCCTGCAGAGGCGTCGATGTCGAGTGCGAGCATGTCCCCCTTTACCGATCGGCCGGCGCGCCTAAGGAGGTTTTCGATCTCCGGCCAATCGTCGACACCGCCGACATCGAGTTTCGCCTTTCCGGGCTCGTCGAACGTGGGGCGGATTTGCAGTCCGCGTGGGGGGATGGCGAAGTCCACGCCGGGGAGGCGCAGCTTGGGGCACTGGTCGGGGTGCAGC
>JABMQG010000489.1 GCA_013203365.1 Planctomycetota bacterium
GCGCTACGCTTCGTCACACCCAACGCTTCTCCTCTGGTATCGTCGGAATGTCGGATCAAGTCTTAGCTATTCCAGGGGATACGGCGATTGGCCGGCTCGGACGATAGTCCGCAGTTTTTCCATTGCCGCCTCAGTGTTCGGATGATGTCCCCGTTGGCGCAGGGTAATTCTCCACGACTTCAAGGATACGATCATGCATCGCCTTACAGGTGCTACGCCACGTGTATTGCTGCATGCAGAGCGCCCGCCCGTTCTCCCCAAACCGTTTGCACTTCTCCGGGTCGTCCAGGAGCTCTCTCAGGGCGCCCGCAAGGCCGTGGATGTCACCATACTCGACAAGGGTTCCCGTCTCATTCTTCAGCACAAAATCCGGCGTCGCACCCAGACGTAACGCGATAACGGGCAATCCTGCGCTCATCGCTTCCAAGAATACGATCCCGAATGCCTCAATCTTGCTAGGCATGCAAAAAACCGATGCGTTCGTGTAGTAGTCCACGACCTCATCCAGGTTCGCATACCCCATTACTCGGGTATTCGGCTCAGCAAGTTTTGGCTTGCATCCCACGATTGTAAGGATCGCGTCCGAATGCACCTTTCGCACGAGCCGGAACGCCTGAACGAGTTCCTCGCCACCCTTCAGACCCCAAAGTCTTCCAAGGAAGAGAATATGCTTGTTCTTGTACCGCTCGATACTGGTGGGAATCTCGGCCAGTCGATCCTGGTGAGCATGACAGCCGGTTCGAGCACAGAGAACACGATCGCCAGACAAGCCGTACTTATCCAGAAGGGCACGTGTGACGTTCTGACTCATTGTGAACGTGCACGCGGCATGTTCGTAAACAAGCTGCTCCATTTCGATGAGCCATTCCCGGCGAATGGGAGCAACAATCGACTTGCCGTACACTGGATACTCCCTGCATGAACGGTACGTGTGGTCGGTATACACGAAGTGCGGCGTGTGTGGGCCGCTGCAGTCAAATATGGACTGCGTCTGGAAAGAGCAGTCCGCCGGCCACTGCTTGTGAACCTCCAGGGCAAACCGTCTGACCGTATTGAAGATGTACGGGGTACTGAAAAAACTGTCGTCGAGATCACGCTTTTGCCGAATCAGGTCCCAGCCAAACAGACGGCAGGCGTGAAAGGCATTGGCCAGCAGAATCGACTTGTGGCTCTTGAGATAGTCGTTGATGTCAACTCGCCGGATCTCCGCTTCGGGAAACTGCTCGCACAGTCCGTTGAACACGGCGTTGTTCGTATGTGAAAAAAGACCCTGTTGGAAAAACAACATTCTCTTCATTCGCATTCTCGCATGTCGTCATGCTAAAGCGAAGGCTGGAGGAAAGCAATCTCAAGGTAGCAAAGATTATCCCTAGCCTTTGGTGGAGCGTCAAACAGAAAGTGCCCCAGCGGGGTCGCGGCCGGGATGCAGTGGACGCGGAAGGGGACAACAACAACCGGGAATTTCTATCTGCGATTGACACAGCGCAAAGGAATTGTCAATCGGCCGTTCATGCCAGTTTTCCATCTGTCAGCCGCACGATGCGGTCGGCGTTTTCGGCTAGCCGCTGATCGTGTGTGACCAGCACGAGGGTCTGACCGTCCTTGGTGTTGAAGTGTTTCAGCACGGAAAGGATTTCGCCACCGGTTGCGCTGTCGAGGTTGCCGGTCGGCTCGTCGGCCAGAAGTACCTTGGGTCGGTTGATCAACGCCCTGGCGATGGCGACCCGCTGCCGTTCGCCGCCGGAGAGGTCTTTCGGGCGGTGCTTCAGGCGATCGCCCAATCCCAGCATTTCCAACAGCTTCAACGCATCTCGTCGCGCCTGCCGAGCCCTGCCGGGCCAGCGAAACACCCCCGTCCCGGTCATCTGGGCGATCTGGACGTTGTCTAAGACGTTCAATTCACCCAGCAGGTGGTAGAATTGGAAGACAAACCCTATGTCATACCGTCGCATCCTCGCACGGGCCGAGGCCGACAGATCGTCGGCCGATTCGCCGTTGATATGCAACGTCCCCTTATCCGGCCGATCCAACAGTCCTATCACGTGCAGCAGCGTGCTCTTTCCACTGCCTGATGCGCCGGCCACGGCCAGGAACTCACCCCGGCGGACGGTCAGTCTCACCCCGCGGAGTACGTGCAGGTCGGTTCGCCCCATGCGATAGGACTTGTGCACATTGGCGACGTCGATCATAACGTCACTCATAACGAAGGGCCTCCACAGGCTGCATGCGGGCGGCCCTGACGGCCGGCAGCATCGCGCCCAGCAGGCCGGCCAGCATTGCGCCGACCACGACGCCGGCGATCACCTCGAGCTGGATGGTGTTGGGAATCTGGTCGAACAGGTAGGCTCGGCGGTCGAAAACACGCCAGCTAAAGGTCGTCGCGATCCAGTCGTGAATCGGGTTGATCCGGCGTACGAACCAATAACTTCCCACCGCCCCGATAACGCTTCCTACCAGCCCAACCGCGCTGCCGTACATCAAGTAAATGACGGCAACCCCGCCGCTGGAGGCGCCGATGCTCTTTAGTATGCCGATGTCCTTGGTCTTCTGCACGACCATCATGTAGAAAATCGCAAACACCAGCACGACAGCCACCAGCGAGATGATGGCGAACATTATGGTCACCAGGTCTCGCTGCTTTTCGATCGGGCCGATGTATTGCGACTGTTTTTCTCGCCAGGTCTGTACAGTCGGTCTCGCCAGTAGGTCAGCTTCGCCGCGGTCGGCGCTGAATTGCTCCCAAAGCAGGCGGACCTTCTCGGCGACCGCCCTGAGGTGGGTCTCGTTGTCGGTGCCTTTGACCTTGATTTGAATCTGGCTGCACCGCCCCGGGTCCACCTGTCCCGTATCCGCATCAGGCCTGGGGCCCAGGTCGATCAACTCGGCGAGTGTGTCGAAATCCACGTACGCCGAGCCGCTGTCGATCTGATAGATCCCCATGCGCGAATCGCCTACGAACGTGAAGCGTTTCTTGACAGGTTCGGTCAATGCGGTGACGGTGCGACCTGTGGGAATGACCATCAGTTGCACCTTTTGCCCGACTTCCACATAGCGGGTGTATGAACCGCTGACCTCGTCGCGAACCGTCGTTCCGGGAATGTCCACGCCCAGTATGATACCCGGAAGTTCTTCATCGTAGCCGTACAGGCGACGAATTGAGCTTATCTGACTGTTGGCGTTAGCAATGTTACGTTCGAGAGTGCCAATTAACCACTTGTCCTGCCTGGCGGGGTCTTTTTCCTGTTCGGCGGCCAATTGTTCGCTTCGATCGTTGATGATGGATTGGAGCTGATCGATCCGCGTTCTGTAAGTCCCTAGGCGGGCGAGCAGTTCCTTTCGCATCGACGCCGGCACTGCAAAGGCGGGGCTGGCTTTGAGCTGTGGCGGGTACAAACCCTCGGTGAACGTGCTGACGGCCGCCGCTTCAGGCAGCCGCACGCCGATCACCCGAACCGTCTGTGTGTACTCCGGGCCGATCCGTAGCAGCCCATAAGAATAGATTACCGGCGTGGCCGCGAGAATATCGTCCGGAAGCTTCGCCTTCATCAGGCCGATGAATTCGTCGTAATACGCAATGGGCTCGGCGGCGGCGTCCACGACCACGTCGCCCATCATGCCCTTGGCGGCGTTTTCCACCAGTCCAAGAAACCCGTTCATCACGCTGACCACCACCAGCACCATGAAGACGCACAGGGCCATGCCGATGATCGCCACCATCGCGATATAGCGTCGCCGAAGATATCTCAGGCATAAGAACAGTTTGTACATTAGCTTTTCGTCCAGGTTCTAAAGACGGTCCCGGTCCCCGGGTTGGGCCACAATCTCACCGCGGTTCGGACATGGCCCTGCGTGTCGGCCTTATTGTTGGGGCCTGAGCGTCGGGAACAGCACTACGTCTCGGATCGTGGTCTTGCCGGTCAGCAGCATTACGACGCGGTCGATCCCGATGCCCAATCCGCCTGCCGGCGGCATGCCATGCTGCAAGGCGGTGATGAAATCGCTGTCCATCGCACGCATCGTTTCGCCCTCGGCCTCACCTGCCAACTGGGTGCGGAAGTTCTCTTCCTGCAGGGACGGGTCGTTCAGCTCGGTATAGGCGTTTGCCAGTTCCATGTTCGCCGCGAATGCCTCGAACCGCAGTGCCAACGTCGGGTCGTCGGCGTCTCGGCGGGTCAGCGGGCATAAGTCGGCTGGGTAATCCTTCACGAAGATCGGCTGGAAAAGCTCAGGCTCTACGGCGGCAGTGAAAATTTCGTTCGCGACAATAGCGTCGGCCTTATTCGATTCTTCAATGCCCATCTGCCGAGCCTTCCCTCGCACGCCGGCCGGGTCTCGCATGGAAACTCCGGCGTACTCGACAAGCAGCTGCTCGTACGTCGCCCGCCGCCAGGGCGGTGTGAAGTCCAGCTCCGACTGACCGTAGGGCAGCTTCATCGTCCCGCAAACTGCCATAGCGGCCGAGGAGATCAAGCCCTCGGTCAACTGCATCATGACCTCGTAGTCCGCGCCGGCCTGGTACAGCTCCATCATCGTGAACTCCGGGTTGTGCGTGGAGTCGATGCCTTCGTTGCGGAAGTTGCGGTTGATCTCGAATATCTTGCCCATGCCGCCTACCAGAAGTCGCTTCAGGTACAACTCAGGGCTGATCCGCATGAACAGGTCCATGTCCAGCGCGTTGTGATGGGTGGCAAACGGTCGGGCGGCCGCACCACCGCACTGGGACTGCATCATCGGAGTTTCCACTTCCATGAACCCGCGGTCTTCGAGATATCGGCGGAAATGGCGAACGATAGCGACACGTTTCTTGAATGTCGCCATCGACTCCGGGTTGACGATCAGGTCCAGGTAACGCTGGCGGTATCGCAGTTCCACGTCTTGAAGGCCATGGAATTTCTCCGGCAGAGGGTGCAACGACTTGCATAGCAGCACGAGACTGCCCGCGAAGACGGTGATCTCGCCCGTCCGCGTCCGCAGCAACGGCCCGCGTACAGCCACCAGGTCGCCGAGGTCCAGCAGCTTGGCCAGCGCCCACTGCGTTTCGTCGAGCGCATTTTTCCCCAAGGCCAACTGGATCGTCCCCGTTTCGTCGCGGACCTGGGCGAAGATCAGCTTGCCCATGTCGCGCTGCAATACGATTCTGCCGGCAACGTCGGCCACTTGGCCCTCGGCCTGATCGATGAACCGCCCCAGTACCGAGTCGATCGGCTCGGCCGAGTCGTATCGGCGCCCATAGGGGTTGACCCCCAAATCCCTTATCTTTTTCAACTTGTTCAGCCGGTCCTGTTGAATCTTCTCAATCATGGCTTTGGTCTTGTCACTTTATTTGGAGCTACGCCGCATCGCGTCCCCGACGGCGTCGGTGGAAACGGTCTTGAAGTCCTTCTCGCCAAGCAGACCCTCGGCGGCGAGCAGACGGTCGGCGAATGCGGCGAAGTCAGGCACTTCGATGTACTCTCGCTCGCGGCCGGCGCCGATGCTGATGGCCAGCATGTTCAGTTTCTCGGCTGCACGGAGGAAATCGTCTTCCGGGCCGGCCGCGATCAGCAAGGCCGGCAGTTGACTGCGGGCCGTGGGCAGCGAGCCGGTGACCTGCAAATGTTTGCCCCGCCAGTTGCTTTTTGTGCCCCAACTGAGCACCGGCCCGTCGGGCAGGCCTTGGTCGGCCAAGAAGCGGTGGGCCTGGCATGGGTCGGTGCCGGTCGCCGCGTAGACGATCTGCACCCCCGCACGGGCCAGACGGGCGAGCGGCTCGGCGGCCTGGCGGGCCTGATCATCATCCTCTATCGCCTCCCAGTCGATCACCACCGCCAGTCGATTCGGGTCCAGGACGTAGCATGTTCCCGTTTGGCAGGCCTCGTCGCCACGGTGGTCCTGGAGCATGACGGTCAGCACGTACCGGCCAGGTTCGGCCGGGGCCGGTACGGCGGCCGAGGCGTAGCCGTCGGCTCTGGTGTAGGCGGCGCGTGTATTGTCCGGCACGACCGACATTCGTAACAGGGCGCCCTCCACCGGCACTTGCAGCTTCCAAAACTCTTGCTGTTGCAAGCGCACAGCCACCGGCGCGTCGGCCGGCGAGGCCGCCACTGCGTCGGGGACGGTGATTGTAACTTGGCCGCTGCAACCGGCCAAGACCGCCGCCAGAAACACACCGCAAAGCATTTTTAGCATCCCTTAGGCTCCAAAAAGGCTCCATAAGGCTTTTCATCGTAATTGCTTTCGGGTAGCATTTACGCTGAATCAGGGTCAAAAGTCAAACTTTCGTTGGTTCAACCGGTGCGGGCGAATGGCCCATAGAGGACGCCAGTGTGAAGAAGACCGTCAAAACCCGGACGAACAAGACGGTCGGCCGCCAACAAGACGACAGCCGAGGAGCAACTATGACTGACGATTCATTTGTGCGTGAGGACCCATGGCGGATCTTTCGCATCATGGCCGAGTTTGTCGAAGGCTTCGAGGTGATGAGCCAGGTCGGCCCGGCGGTGAGTGTGTTCGGCTCGTCGAGGGTAACGGCGTCTGATCCAATGTACAAACAGGCCAGAAAGCTCGCCATGATGCTCGTCCGCGAGGGCTTTGCGATAATCACCGGCGGCGGGCCAGGGATCATGGAGGCCGCCAACCGCGGGGCCTCCGACGCCGATGGCCAGTCGATCGGACTGAACATCTCGCTGCCATTCGAGCAGGTATCCAACCCCTATGCCAATATCAGGCTGAATTTCCACTATTTCTTCGCCCGCAAGGTGATGTTCCTCAAGTACGCCTGCGGGTTCGTCTGCTTCCCGGGCGGGTTCGGCACGATGGACGAGTTCTTCGAAGCCATGACGCTGATTCAAACCGCCAAAGTGGAACAGTTTCCCGTCGTCTTGATTGGCCGGGGCTATTGGCGAGAGCTTCTGAAGTGGATCCGCAAGTTCATGCTTACCGGCAACGATTTCGTCAAGGCTGAAGACCTCGACCTGTGCAACGTCACCGACGACCTGGACGAGGCGGTTGGGATACTCAAAGAGGCCCTGACTTCTCAGCAGCATCGCGCCGCGATTCGCGCGGTGCGAAACACACATAGAACCACGGCCGAGGGCACAGTGATGGGCGTTCTGCCTACCCAGTTTGAAGAGAAGGTCCGCCGAAAGACCAAGACTGCCCCAAGACGGACTTCGAAGCGTAAGCCCGAGAAGTCTTGACCGTACTTTTTTGGTCACCGGCCGACAACACAGGCCGCCAGTGGCCTCTACCGGCGTCTACGCCATAGGCCTACCAACGCGCCGGCCCCCATAAGGACCATTACAGGCGGTTCAGGCAGCAGTTCTGTGAGAATAGTCAACTCCACGCCGCTGTTATTGAAGTGGCAGTCCGGATCGAACGCCAAGACGAATCTGCCGTCGGCGGCATACATGTTCAACGCCGTCACTTGCTCGCCTGTGAACGTATAGGTCAGATCGACCGGCTGTGTGGACAGGTTCAGATACACCACCAGTTGGGTGCCCATCAGATCGAAGTAGTTACCCCCGGCTTCGTTATCCCAGCCGGTGGTGATACCTTCCGGGGCGTCATCCAGCAGGTGAACGTATAAGACGTTGGGGTTGTCGTCCCAATTGTAAATTTGACTGAACGATAGCGTTGCAGCCACGGCTACATTGGGCTGTCGTGTATCTCCCAACTCCCACGGCCTATCGATACCCCACGTGTAGTAGTATAGGTGCTCAAGGTTGCCAATAGTGGGATCGGGAGGTACGAAAGTATAAATCTCAGCCGCTGCTGCCGAGCTGGTGAGCCACATCGCCAACAGTACAAATCCGCCAAAAACATGAGTCTTCATTTTCACTCCTCCAGTCATGAGCAAAAGCAGTCACAGACACCACACGCTTGCCAGTGAGCGAGCATCGCAAACGGCTTTGTCTGCGTTTCGAGCCCCAAAGCACTATTGGTCAAATGAAGGCCGACCCTAACTTTTGAGCCCAACAAGCCGTACAAAGTTGTCCGGCGGGGCGACGTGGACGGTCAGCCTCTCGGCAAAGACCAGCCGATCCCGCCCTCGCCGGACATATTCAAAACTACGCCGTCCTCCTCTCCGTCTGCCGAGCATGGCCTCCTGGCTTTTCCGCCGACCGGGATATGGAGCGGGAACTGTCACACCCGGATCAACTGCCAATCGGCCGCATCGAAGGAAGCATAGAGTGAACACGGCGTCCTGCCGTGCGGTAGCCTAAACCGGCCGGCCCGTCGGCAGGACAAAACAAAAATACCCTAAACGAGCGTGAGCGATTCCTCCTTCTTTTTCGCCGGTCGGCCCAGTTGGTCGATACGACCCAACCAGCCGACATTTGAAGAGCCATTACTTACTTTACAAAGACGGGGGCCAATCTGTCCTGCTGAAGCAAGATCGCTAAGAGCAACAAAGAGCATTACCCACAGCAAGGCAAGACGCGCAAAGCAACCGTCTTTTGATTAGAGCACCTATCAATATACCCCGACTCCGTCTTTTTGTCAAGCATGTAATACAGGGAAAACAGAAGAAAATGTATGGTCTGTGCGGCCTGATTGTCTTGTGGGCTTGGGCTCCTGTCGCACGGGCGACAGGGCTGTACGAAGCAACTGTTCCGATTCGCGATCGGCGGATTCATTCTGCCGGCGAATTGTCCTTAGTTCAATCTCCGCCTGCGCTTGGAACAACGCGGGGCAGCACTCTGCCGAGGCCTGTTGCCATACTTGGCATCATCTACCTGCCGGACCGCCTGCGCTTGGAACATCGCGGGGCATCACTCTGCTGGTGCCTGGTGTCATATACGGCCTTGACATACCGCCAAATCCAAAATCACCCCCCGGCCCGACAACAGGTCCTCGTTTCTCCAGCTCATTTCGTATGCGTTGGAGCTCTTCCTCCAACTTTTCACGGCGGGCCTCGACGAGTTTGACGGACTCTTCACCAGCTTTGCCTTCACTTCCCTTGCGATGGAGACGCTCCAAGGCCATTCGGGTTCGAGTCAATTGCCCGTTTAGTTCCCTTTCACGATTACGCAGTTCCCGGTCCTCTTCTACGCGGCGTACATGGTCCGTGGCCTCTTGCACAAGGGTCTCGGCTACGATTACCTCGGCGTCATCAGCCTGGCCCTGTTCGTGTCGGCGTTGGACACGCTCCAACTCGGCCTCGGCCTCATGGAGACGTTGGGTGGCAAAGCCGTGAATTATTTCTGGGTTCTGAAACCCCGTCATGCCCATCGGCTGTCCCATCCCTGGCCCCATGCCCGAGGAGTACATTCCTCCACCCGGCATTGGCCTGTCAGGCCCCTGAGGCCTTTCTCCTCCACCCCTGATGCCCGGACCCATCGGCATCGGCGACATTCCGCCTGGTGTTGGTCCATGGCGGCCGGCACCTGCCGGCGCCAGTTGCTTCATGGCCTGGGCCCTGACCTGGCGTAGCTTCCTGCGGGCTTGGCGAACCGCCTCAGTCGCATCGGCGAGCTGCTCCTTGCTGGCCTTGCCGTCGGCGAGGAGGCCATCCAACCGCTCTATAGCCGTCAGGAGCTTTTCGTTAGCCTCGATAAGTTGCTTGAGCGTTGCGATCGACTCGGCCAGATTGTCCCGGGTGAGCTTCTCTGCGGGCCGGTGCATTGCCGGTTGAGTGCCTTCTCTACCGGCATTCGCGGGATTGCCTTGTAGGCCCGGCCGGGCGTCTTCGGCCCTGGCTACGCCGAGCAGCGGTGTGGCGACGATGACGCCGGCAGTAAGGACGGCCAGCGCCGCCATGATCCATAGCGACCGTCTTGACGGGTGCGGACTGTGCGGTAGTTCGTCGTTGAGCATCATCTTTATTCTCCTTCTTAAATGGGATGCCATGCCGCTGATTGGGCCGGCCATGGCTAGGGGTTGCTCCACCCCGGCGAAGCAGACCAGCGACTCGGCCAGGCTCGCCGGGCCAGTGCCGGTGGTCAGGGCATAGTCGTCGGCCGTCAGTTCACTCTCTATCCGTTCACGCCGGCACAGCCACCACACCGGCGGGCACCACCACGCAATGGCCAGCACCGCCTGGGAGATGATTTTCCACAGCGGGTCGTGACCTGCCAAATGGCCCAGCTCGTGGGCCAAGACGCCCCTTACACTCGCGCCGAGCCGGTCTGGCGCTTGCACCGGCAGCACGATTGTGGGTCTGACGACGCCCGCGGCGGCCGGGGCCGAAAGCTCCTGGGCGGTCATGACCGCAAACCGCCGCTGGAGACCGATCCTGGTTGCCAGCCGATGGATAATCGCCGTCCAAGCCGGCGTTGCCGGCCGCCATCGCCGCCGCCACAGTCCCAGCCTGACCAAGGCGATCAGCAGGTTTCCCGCAACCGCAGCCGAGACCGCTGCTGCCGGCAGCAAGACCCAGTAATAATGATGGTACAGACCGAGGGGGGCTAAATGGCCGGTGGGTGCTTGAATGTACGTGCTCGGACCGGCCCGGCCCAAACGTAATATCGCGGGCGAGGCGGCGAAAACACTTGGCGAATCCACCTGCGGGGCCTCGATCAGTCCCACAATGCTTTTCACGCCTTCGTCTTCGTCTTTCCGCAGAAGACCGCCGGCAGGTGCGACTCCCTCACCGGCAGGCAGATCAACCAGCCCCTGCACGGCAAGGGGGGAATCCGGCACTTGCCGTTGAAGGAGCGGGGGGCAGACGAAAACCGCCGTCGGCGCCGTCGTCCACAGTCCCGCCGAGCTATTGGCCGCACTATAGACGCCGCCGGCCAGCAGAACGACAGGCACGCCGAGCAGGCCCACCCGGCACAGATTGCGACGCGTCACTGCCAGGCCGCGACGACGTACCAGCACGGCCGTCATTATCGCTGCCTCCCAGACCGTCAGGCACCACGCGAGGTTTATGGCTAGTTGCGGGTTCATTGCATGGGTTCCTGCGTTTTTCGAGCCGAGAGCAGATATTGGA